>JBHELP010000024.1:0-8304 GCA_046263035.1 Candidatus Dormibacteria bacterium
GGCTCGCCGTCGGTGACGATGATCACCTGGCGGGCGCCCCCCTTGTGGCGAGAGAGTATCCGCCGGGCCATCATCAGGGCATGCTGAAGGTTGGTCCCATAGACGTACTCGTCCACGCTCAATCCCGGCAGGGCGCCTGAGCTTATCTCCTGCCCGCTGCGCGCAAAACCAATGATGTGCAGCGAATCGCGCGGGTACTGGCTGCGGATGAGGGCGTCCAGGGCCAGGGCGACCTTCTTGGCCGCGTAGAAGTAGCCGCGCAAGGGCATGCTTCGGCTCATGTCGAGCATGAGCACGGTGGACGCTCTGGTCATCGATTCGGTGCCGTGAACGTCGAAGTCCTCGGCCGCCAGGCGCGGCGCCGCCAGTCCCCCCCCGCCGGTCGGCCGGCCATCGGGATCACCGGCCTCTCGGCGCATGGCGTTCATCACCGTCTGCTGCACGTCCAGGTCGAAGGCATCGCCGAATTCATAGGGCCGGCTCTGATCGCTTCTCTCGCCACCCCTTCCTTCGCGGCTGAGGGCATGATCACCGAAGCGGTCTCGCTTGAGCCGGGAGAAGAGATCGTTGAGCGCCTTCTGGCCGATGCGACGCATTCCACGGGCGGTGAGATGCAGGCCCCGATCACCACGCTCGACAACGCCACGACGCTCCAGCTCGCGGGTCATCTCCTGGAGGTGCCGTAGGCTGCGGGTCATCTCCTCGCCCAGGGCGGAGGTGAGAGCCTCCTGAGTGGCCGCGTCGACCTCGCCCCCCCGGTATACGCCGCTGATCGCCCTTTCCAACTCCTCCATGGATTGAAGGCCGGCCATGACGCTCATGGCTTCCTCGAGTGACAGTTGCTCGTCGCCATGGAAGGAATACCTGGAACCAAGGCTGGACCGTGGCGACAGAAGCTCCAGGGAGGCGGCCAGCTCAGCCATCTCGGCATTCAACTCGGGATCACGGAGGGACGCGTTGACCAGATCGTCAAGCTCTCGCCGCATCTCCGGGGATAGTGACTGCAGGAGTGATTGCATCCTGGCCATCTGACGTTCCAGGTGCTCCAGGAACTCCTCGAAGGTCGCGGGAGCCCCGGGGAACATAGACCCCCAGCGACGGAGGAAGGCTTCATAACCCGTCTGGACCTGAGCCGGCGAGACGCCCTCGAGCCGCCGACGGATGAGTGCGTTGAGATCATGGATCATCTCTCGCAGGCGACTGAGGTCCTGGGCGGACATCGAGCCCAACTGCTCCGTCACCTGCTGGAGGTGGGCGTCCACGACGCTTCGCTTCAACTCCTCCATGAGCCCCTGGAAAGCCTGCTCCGCCCGGCGGTCGATGAACTCGTAGTCCTGAAGGGCCCGGATGGTGCCGGCCGGCTGCTCGGGAAGCTCGTCGAGCTGATGACGCCGCTTTTCCGCCACCTTTTCCAGCACCCGCCGACCGGCGCCATCGCCGGCGCTCTCCAGTCGTTCGGCGATGCCCGTGCGTTCAAGCCGGAGGACACGATTGAGCTTTTCCTCGATGTCGTCGAAGATCCCATCGAGGCTGTGCTTCTCGAGCTGGCGGCGGCGGCGGCGGCGCAACTCTTCGGTCATTTTTTCAAGACCGATGAGCTGCCGACCCTCCGGATTGCGCCACCCCTGGCTCAGGAGCCGGCGTAGGGCGCTGTCGAAGTCCCAGCCCTGAAAGACATCCTCGCTGAGACGATCGAAGACCTCATCGGTGTCGGGGCCGAGGGGCTCCTGTGTGCCATCCCATGAGCTGAAGCGCTGCCGCGACACCGTTTACCCCCCGTAGACCGACGTCCCGTCGATGGCCGTCTTGTTGAGCCGCTTGCCAAGGTGAAGTCCCTCCAGGACGAACTCCAGCACGGCCGCCATCGATGCCGGAGTGTTGGGGACCCCGAGCTCCTGCCGTGCCCGGTCGAGCCCGGGCAACTCGGCGATCGCTGCGGCATATTGGTCCGCGGGTAGACTGTCGCCGACCTCGACCGTCAGCCCCGTGTGGTCGAAGCGCTGTACCAGGTCGCTGAACTCAGAGGCGCTGAAGTGACGCCGGAAGACATTGCTGGTGGCCGTCCGCAGCAGCTTGTCGAGAATCAGGGTGTCGTCGTTCGCCTCCCAGGTCTCCAACTCCACCTTGCCATGGATCGAGGGCATGAGGGCAGGCAAATCGCTCATCCTCACCACCGCCTCCTTCTCCCCCGTCCGGACGGCACGGCGCAATGCGTTGCTCACCAAATTCTCGAAATTGGCGATGCTCACCCTCACCGACACACCACTGCGCTGGTTCACCTGCGGATGCGCGCGGGCGAGATGGGTGAGCTCGGCGACGATCTCCTTGGCCCATCCGTGCACGTGCACGGGGACGGGCATGTCGTCAAAGACCATGTGCTCCTGATCGACGATGGCGATCTCCTGCTCGAGCGTCCTGGGATAGTGGGTTCGAATCTGAGCGCCGAACCGGTCCTTGAGGGGAGTGATGATGCGTCCTCGGTTGGTGTAGTCCTCCGGATTCGCCGTGGCCACGATGAAGACGTCCAGGGGCAGGCGGATGCGGTACCCGCGGATCTGCACATCCCGCTCCTCGATGACATTGAGCAGACCCACCTGGATCCTCTCCGCCAGATCGGGAAGCTCGTTGACCGCGAAGATGCCGCGGTGCGTTCGGGGTACCAGGCCGTAGTGGATGGTCAGCTCATCGCTGAGATAGCGCCCCTCGGCGACCCGTATGGGGTCGACCTCGCCGATGAGGTCGGCAATGCTCGTGTCCGGAGTGGCCAGCTTCTCGCTGTACCTCTGGTCAGGGCTCAGCCAGGTCACCGGCGTCTCGTCGCCCCGCTCTCCCACCAGGTCGCGGCAGCGCCGGCAGATCGGCTCGTACGGGTCGTCGTTGATCTCGCAGCCGGCGATGGCGGGAACCGCCTCATCGAGCAGGCCGATGAGGGAACGGATGAGCCTTGACTTGGCCTGGCCCCGCTCCCCGAGGAAGATGATGTCCTGGCCCGCCAGGATGGCGTTCTCCACCTGGGGGATGACGCTGTCCTGGTAGCCGATGATGCCGGGGAAAAGGTGGTCCCCGGCGGCAAGGCGACGAAGCAGGTTGCGACGAAGCTCCGACTTGATGCTGAGCACTCGGTATTCGGAGCGGCGAAGGGCCCCGATGGTTTGAGCCGATGTGGTCACGCCGTCACTGCCTCCTGGGGATGAGCCTGGCAACAGCATAGTCCCATCCTGTCAGACGTCCGAGCCAGACGCGGCCACAGCCACCGGCCGGGACGCCGTCGGCTTGCCCCGGGTGGCGCCGATCAGGCCGACAGTGCTCTCGCGATGTCGGTACCGCCGGGCTTGTCACTCCTGGCTCGCCGCGCGTTTAGGACGAACCGTCGCGCCAGGCCCGGGTCCTGGCCGAAGTGAAGCTGCACGAAGGAGGCGACCAGACGCTCCCCTATCCAGCCCTCCGGACCCAGGGGCTCACCATCGCAGTCATGGACGGAATAGGCGGGACTCAGTGACGCCGTCTCGGAAAGCAGCGTGCTGAAATGAAACTCGTGGCCCCTGAGCCGGGTTCCGGCTGCGCCGAGGGGCCCGTCGGCGGCCATGGTGAGCTCCCGGTAACCACTGCGTAGGGTGGTAGCGTCGAGCGCCACATCGACGGGTACCAACCCGGCCATCTCGTGGACGCCTCCCTCCGGGGTCCGCACCGTCCGCGCACATGCGAGCAGGCCTCCGGATTCCGCATAGACGTGCGCGCCACCACGGTGAGCACGGCCGAGTGCCTGCCGGAAGCCGTGATTGGCCGCCACCCGCGGGACCAACGATTCGGTTATTCCCCCGCCGAGATAGATGGCATCGATGGCCTCGGGAAGACGTATGTCCTCGAGCGGCGAGAAGGGGACCACCTCGGCCCCCGCCTCCTCCAGCAACTCGAGATTCTCGGCGAAGTAGAAGCAGAAGGCCTCGTCGAAGGCCACGCCGATGCGCACGCGGGGACCGGAGTGGGACGCGAGCCTGGCAACGTCGGCTGTCACCGGCCGCGCCTGGGACATCAGCCTCTCGAGAAGGTCGAGGTCGCAGCACCTCTCGGCGGCCTCGGCCAACTCAGCGATGGCGGCATCGGCACCAGAATTCTCGGCGAGAGGAAGCAGTCCGCTGGAGAGCTCGGGAATGCGCACACCGGGGAGGTCGGGGAACGACCCCAGGACCGGCACGGTGGCCTCGTGCCAGACGGCGTCCTCAACCACCCGGCGCCGATGGTCAGAACGGACTCGATCGAGGATCACTCCAACGAGATTGAGGTCGCGATCAAGGTTCCTGACCCCCAGGGCGACCGCCGCCGCCGTCTCACCCATGGTGGCCACATCAAGAACAAGCACGACCGGTGCATCAAGGAGGTGGGCCACCTCAGCGCTGCTTCCGGTCAGGGAATGAGCCCCCGGTAAGCGGGCCTCGGGACCACACCCATGCCCGTCGAAGAGGCCGTTCGCACCCTCGATCACCGCCAGGTCCGCGCCCACAGAACCGTGGGCGAGGGAGCGGCGGACGCCGGTTTCCCCGAGCATCCAGGCGTCGAGATTGCGGCACGGGCGGCCGCTGGCGTGAGCCAGGTATGCGCAGTCGACGAAGTCCGGCCCCACCTTGAACGTCTGGACCGTCCGTCCGCGGCGGCGCAGCGCGGCTATCAGACCCAGGCACAGGGTCGTCTTTCCCGAGCCGGTGTCCAGCCCGGACACCACCAGACGTGGAATGGTCACCCGGTCCAACATGTCGTCTCCCGCAGGCCGTACTTACCGCCCTCGACCCCCGTCGAGCACGCTAGCACCACGGCGACCGGCTGTAAAGCTCGCCGCCGGCACCACCGCCGCACGCCCCACCTCCAGACCCGCGGGCTGCGGATCCAACTCAGGACGAAGCGGCGTGGGACGGAGATCCCGCAGACGCCCACGCACACGCTGGGCACCGTCCCATATGTCCAGCTCCAGTGCGATGCAGGCATCGATCCGGCGACCACGGGGCAGGTGGGCCTCCAGGTGAGGCTTGTTGAAGGCGATCGCCTCCACCATCCCCGCGTCATCGCCGAGGATGAGCCGGACGTGCTGCCTGTCGGTTCCGAAAGCAGACGTTCCCACCACACGGCAGCCGCGGAGGGCCAGAAGGGGCTGATGGTTCCCCTGCCCGCAGGGCTCGAGAGCATCGAGCTCCCGGCAGAGTTCCACCGTGACCTCGGCACAGGTGACATCGGTGTCAATGGCAAAGGTGCGGCGCCGCGGGCTTCCAGCCAGCTGCTGGGCCACGGCTTCGGACACCCGGGCGGAGAAGTCCTCAAAACGCTCCGCGTCCAGGCTGAAGCCCGCGGCCGCGGCGTGGCCGCCATAGCGCCGTAGAGCCGCCGCCGCGCCGTCCAGGGCTCTCACGATGTGGACACCCGGCACCGACCGCGTGGACCCCTTGGCTTCGGTGGGGTCGAGGCAGACGATGAAGGCCGGCCGCGCAAAACGCTCCGCAAGACGGCCGGCGACCAGCCCCACGATCCCCATGGGCCACTGCGAATCTCCGAGGACGATCGCCGGGGCATCGTCGGGCAGCGCGGCGACGCGTTCCTCGGCATCTGCCAGCGCCGTGGCCACGGCCTGACGACGCACCACATTCTGGCGGTCCAGCCGGACCGCCAGCGGCCTGGCGTCGTCCAGGTCGCCCGACAGGCACAGGTCCAGGGCGAGCTGCGCATCCTCCATGCGGCCGGCCGCATTGATTCGCGGGCCAATGCCGAAGGCCAGGTCGGATGCCCGCAGGGCTCCCCGAATACCGGCGACCTCGCGCAAGGCCTGAATGCCGGGGAGCTGGTCCAGGCTCTGCAACCCGCGGCTGACGATGCAGCGATTCTCACCGCGCAGGGGCATCATGTCGCACACGGTGCCCAGCGCAGCCAGCCCCACGCCGCCGGCCGCCGAGCCGGCCGGAACCAGAGCCGACGCCTCCAGGGCCTGGAGCAGCTTCCAGGCGACCCCGGCACCCGCCAGCGCATCGAACGGATAGCTGCAGGCGGGCTGTTTGGGGTTGATGAGGGCATCGACGGCCGCCAGAGCGGGAGGGGAACCATCGGGCGCCAGTGGCAAATGGTGGTCGGTGATGATCAGGCGCATGCCGGCGGGCCGGGCTGACGCCACATCGACACTGCTGGTGCCGCAATCGACGGTGATTACGCACTCCACCCCCCGACCGGCCAACTCCTCGAGTGCCGCCGCATGGAGGCCGTAGCCCTCCGACATCCGATTTGGTATGTAGGGAACGACATCCGCGCCGGCGCCACGGAGGGCCCGGGTGAGCAGGGCGCAGGCGGTGACGCCGTCAACGTCGTAATCACCGTACACCGCGATGCGGCGGCCCTGACGCAGGACATCGCCGATGACCGCCACAGCCTCGGTCATGCCGGCAAGGCCCGCGGGATCGTGAAACGTCTCGGCCGTATCAAGCAGCGATGCTGCTGCCCCTCGATCGTAACCTCTGGCGGCGAGCACCCTGCCCAGCACCGGGCTGAGGCCGGGTAGGCTGTCCCGGCTGTTGATCTCCCAGTGGCGGGGCGCTGGTTTCATCGGCGGAGACCTCGGCGATCATTGGCGGGGCGGTCGTACGGATGTTTGGTGGCTACGCCGATTCTACGCCCTGCGCGGCGCATGTGCACGGCGGCCCGGCGGCCACTCCGGCGGTACCTGGGGGCGGGCGCCCGGACCAGCTGCGCGGCCCCGCGACGGTACCTAGCTAGGGGGCGGGCGTCCCGGACCAGCTGGGCGGGCTCTCTCCGGGATCTTCACGGTACCCCCTATTAATCGAACTCCCGTTCTTTTTACTCCGAGTGGTGGTCTCCATCATGGATGGGCAACAAATAAGTTGAAATGTGACGCACAACTGGGTGAGGACCGATATCAGGTGTTCCGTCCTCAGTGGCAGCTTGGCAATCTATTCCATAGTTATTACTTTGGCCACGGCTGTCGCGTACCTGGTTCTGATTCATGCGCAAGGAGAGCCGGGCCTCCTACATCCTGTGGTGATCACGGTGACGACGGCTATCCTTCTGACCGCGTGCATGCCGGTTGCGGCTCTCCTGGCCAAGTCCATAGCGACGCAAGCAAGGAGGCGTGGCAATGGCGGAGATGGCCCCGGTCGGCCTAGCGGCTGAGGGCGGAAGGGACGCGTGTCCCACGCCCAGCCCGGCACCGCCCTCGAGCGCGGCGATCCGCTCCGCTGAGGTGGCCCCGGCTGTAGGCCAGGCGCTGGCCTGTGGCCCAGTCCGACAGCTGGCCCAGGGGCAGCCGCAGGAACCGGCCGGGCACGTGGTTCCTCCCGCTGTGCTCTTTGAGCTCAGCGTGGAACGACCACCACGACGCCTCGTCGGTGTTCCACACCCAGCCGAGCACGGCCTCGAGCCGGTCGGATGCGGTCGGCGCTCATGTTCGACCGGGGGCGGCTCCGCCACTCTACCGAGGCGCGCTGCTTGACCGCCCAGGCGCCCAGGCCGGCGCCTGCCCACGTCTCGCCCTGCTTGGGCTGCCAGCGGTAGGTGCGGACGAAGAGCTGCAGATAGCGGTACATGCGGTCCCACTGCTCGTCGATCACGCCGTCGTGCCGTCCACCCAGCCCGGCAGCGCCCGTAGCCGGTCGACGCGGTCTTGGCGGAGGTTGCCCTTCTTGATCCGCAGCCGTTGCTTCTGGACCCACCGGCCCATGTGCTGGCCGTCGATCATATGTGCGGCCCCTCGTTGTGCTCGCTGCCTGGAGGGGCGGCGTGGCCGTAGAGGGCGACGTACCTCTCGAGCCGGGAGAACGACAGGTCCCACTCGGCGTCCTTGGTGTCATCACCCGGGGATGGCCTCGCACGCGGCGATGCGATCCGGGAACTGACGGAGCCAGTCTTGTCCCGCGACGTCAGCCCCGACCGGGTGACGTTGAGGAACTGGCCCACGTTCACACCTTCCACCACTCGTGATCCAAGCCGGCTTCCGGTGACGTCGCGTGCTGAGGGGTTCAGGGACGCGGGTTATGGGGCGGCCGTTCGGTGCGCCAGTCTCTGGCCATCGGCCGAGCAGATCGCCGATTCGGGGCGACCGGGCGGGCGGTCAACGGCGACCTTCGCAGCGTCGCGTCTCAGCGTTCCGCGAGGAACTCGACGATGTGCTTCCCGACGAGATCGGGCCGTTCCATCGGAAGGCCGTGGGTAGCGTCGGGGATGACGAGCAGGCGGGCGTCGGGGATGGCGTCCACCATCGTTAACGCGTGCGCCTCGGTGACGATGTCGTGTTCGCCGAGCATGACGAGGGTGGGG
>JBHELP010000025.1:0-8801 GCA_046263035.1 Candidatus Dormibacteria bacterium
CAAGCGCCTCGTCTAGACGACCGAGTTTGGTCAGAGTCGCCCCGAGGCCGGACCATGCCAATGGAAGCTCAGGATCGAGCTCGGCGGCCTTGTCGTAGGTCTCCAGGGCCTCCTGCGGTTGTTGCAGACGTTCCAGGCATAGAGCCCGTAGGCACACGACCCTTGCATCATGAGGATTCGCGGCCAGCTGGTCCTCGAGCTCCTTCAACTCCGCGAGTAGCACATCGGATCGTGACGCGTCAGCGATTCTTCACCACCTCATCATGAAGGCGCTGGGGTTGCGGGACCGCCGTCGGGAGGTTGCGGCTCCCCCTTGGGACATGGATGCCGGACGGAAAATCCTGTTACAGATTCGTTGTCAACATATGCCCGGCCGACAAATGCCCTTTCTGGCGGTCGAACCGCGGCGGACGTCTCGCAGGAGTAATGATGGGCCATCACCCCCTCAAGCATCCCGCGGCCAGGGGGTATCTGAGTGCTGTCCACCCCACCGTCTCCATATTCCACATGCAGCGTCGTGACCCGATGCGGTGTTCGCGGATACCTGATGGTGAAGATGGTCGGTTCGGGTGGACCATCGTCCTGGACCATCACGGTGGGAAGGGTCGCGGTATGGGCGGTGGGGGTGGGGATGACCACAAAAACAAACAAGAGCCACGATATCGCGAGCGAGAACGCTCCTGACGCGACGGTCGCGGTCCAGCGATGCAGCCGGATCCGCCTAAAGGCCCGCAGCATGGCACCCCGGAAGCCCGTCGGTGGCGGCTCAGCCGGCTCGAGGGCGGTGGATGAAATCGTGGGATTTTCGAGGTCGGCGGCCCGGTGCTGAGCGGCGGCGCCCTCAATGGGGCGCCCCATGCTGATCAGCACATCGCCTTTGACCCGCCACGCCGGCGCAAATTCCGGCTCGAGCTCAAGGGCCCGATCGAGGGTTTCCACGGCCTCATCGTGATGACCGAGTTTTCCAAGTCTGGCTCCGGCATCGGTCAGGTCCTCGGCAGTTCCGGTCGGGGGAACCGGTGGGAAGTTGGGCTCGAAGGCCTCGACACACTTCACTCCGTCGTCGCCCGCCTCGGCGTGGTGCTCGTGGCCCGCCGGGATGCGGATACCCTGGCCGCGCTCCAGGTCCAGACTGCCGAAGCTGATGGCGCCGCTCAGGACAAAGAGGCGCTTGACTCGGTCGTGCCGATGGGCGGCGAAGCGGGTGTGGGCGGGGGCGCTCCAGCGGTCCGGAAGCAGTCCCGCCTCGAGCAGGAACCGCTCGGGGTTGTCGCTGTGCGGCAGACGCTCGATCATGGCCGATTATGCGTTCAAAGCGCCGCGACGTTGCGCATCATCCGTTCATAGAAAGCGACCGGGTCTCGGGCGCTCGGACGAGGTCAGAATGCGCCCCGCGGCGCCGCTCGTGGAGACAGCCGATAAGTGACCCGACAGCGCTCGGGCTCCCACTTTCGGCACCACAGCGCTCAGGCCCGGATACGAGGTTCGAATCCTCTCTCCCCAGCGCTTTGGGGCTGGTCTCACCCGCGCTGCTGGCCCGTGCATCGAGGGACCGGCGACCCAGCTTCGAACGCCGGTTCCCATCCAGAGCGGCGACTTCCTCGCCATCCAAGGCTGCGCTGCCGCGACCGACGGACCAACAGGATTCCTGGCATAGCCGTAGGATGCCGTCGTGATCACGAGCAGTCTCTCGACCTACCTTCGAGATCACCACGCCGCTGCCAGGGGAGGCCTCGAGCTGGCACGGCGCACCCTTGCCCATAACCGGGGCACGGATTTCGAGATTTTGCTCACCGAGCTGGTGAAGGAGATCGAGCGAGACCGCGACACCCTCAGGTCGCTCATCATGGAGCTCGGCGTGCGAGCCGATCCCGTGAAGATCGCCGTCCTCTGGACCGCCGAGAGGATCAGCCGGTTCAAACTGAACGGGCAGCTCTTCCGCTACTCTTCCCTCAGCCGTCTTGTCGAGCTGGAAGCCCTCCACACAGGGATCACCGCCAAGCGAGGCTTATGGCGCGCTCTCCGGTCGATCGCCTCCGCCGACGCCAGGCTCGACGGCGCACAGCTCGATGAGCTCGTCGCCAGAGCGGGTCGCCAGTTGGACCGAGTGGAGGAGGCGCGGCTGCGTGCTGTCCGGATCGCGCTGCTTGAGTAGGCATGGGCGGCCATCTCGGTCACGGCAGTGTCGCGCACGGTCTCGAGGCCGCGCGGACTCTCTGCTGGCCGCTCTTGTCACGCACGGGCTCGCGGGCGGTTCCGTTTTGCGACGCGCTCGTGGGCACCACCCCTCTTGAGAACGGTCCGACCCTAATCAGCCACGAACGCAGGGCACTGGCGTTGACCCTGTATCCACCGGAGCCGACGGCATCTGCCCCCCCGGCCATACCACCCCTCCGAGTCACATCTCGGAGGCCGGCGGTGCTCAACTACTGATGGTGTCACCCAGCCCGGCGAGCGATTCTGTGCCGGCGCCCGTGCCGGCGCTCCTCGGGGCCTCCCTACCCAGAGGACAGGAGAAGCCGTTCGACGCCCTCTTCCTCTGCGAGTACCCCCGGGTCGTTGCCATCGCCGGGCGGGTCATTGGGGATGCCCACACGGCGGAGGACGTTGCCCAGGAGGTCTTCGCCGACTTCCACCGGCGGCATGACCCGACCGCCCCGTTCGCCGCGGCCTGGCTCCATGCCGCGGCTGTGCACCGCGGTCTCAATCACCTGCGCGGGGGGCGCCGCCGTGCCCGTCGCGAGCTTGCCCAGGCCGAACGCGACGAGCCGTCGCGCTCCACCGATCAGCGAGCACTGGATCCCCAGGTGCTCCTCGACCGGAAGGAGACCCGCCGCCACGTGCGTCGCGTGCTCGCCGCTATTCCCCGGAAGTACGCCACGGTTCTCGCCCTCCGCCACAGCGGCCTCAGTTACGCGGAGGTCGCCGCGGCCATGGGGGTGCCCGCCGGGCAGGTCGGCACCCTGCTGAGACGCGCCGAGATCAGATTCTGCCAGGAGATGTCCCATGACTCCCATGACTGATCGCCACCCCAACCCCGGCGTCCTGCGCCGCCTGCTCGACGAGCCCGACGCGGTCGAGGCGGCTCAGCAGGCGCACTATGACCGCTGTGATCGCTGCCGCCGGACACTCTCTGAGATCGCCGCAACGAGCCGCCGGGCGGCTGGGATGCTCGTCACGGTCGGGCAGGATGCGAGTGGTGCGACGCCCTCCGACGCGATGGGACAACTTCGGTGCCGCCTAGCCGAGCGGCCTCAGCACCGGCTGTCGATACCAACCCGTTGGGGGGCGTTTGGCCCGCCGCGGCGGCGGCGTGGCACTGTCCTCGCCGCTACTGCGGCCATCGCTGCCGTCGTGATGGGTGGCTTGGGGGCAGCGGGCTCCGGGCTGTTCGATGTCTTTGTCCCCCAACGAATCACTCCCGTGGAGATAGCCCCATCCGAGCTCCGCGGCCTTCCCGATCTCACCGCCTTCGGGCGTGAAACCCTCACGGGCAACCCTTTACCCCGCCGGGTGGCGAGCGCCCCCGAGGCTGCCTCGGCGAGCGGCCTGCCTGTGCCCTCAATCTCCCTGCCGCCGACGATCACCGAGCGGAGCCCGGCGCTCTTCGTCGTGGACAGGTTCGGCGGTAGCTTCACCTTCGACGCCGCGCGTGCCCGCAACACGCTGACGTCGCCCTCCGGGGCACTGCCACCAATGCCGCCGTCGCTTGACGGCTCGACGGTGACCGTCAGCATCGGACCGGCAGTGGTCGAGGTATATGGCGGCGCTGTCAACTCGCTCTATGGCACGGCGGCGGGAGGCAAGGCGCCGGATCGAACGGACTCGCTGCCCCAGCTCGTGATCGGCATGGTTCGGGCCCCCACTGTCGCCGTTAGCGGGTCCGGGCTTCACCAGATGGTCAACTACCTGCTGTCGCTCCCGGGCATCTCGCCCACCCTGGCCGCGCAGATCCGCGCCATCGGAGATCCGGCCAGCGCTCTGCCGATCCCCATCCCCTTGGGGACCGGACATGCCGTGTCCATCAACGGCTCGTCCGGGATCGCCGTGGGCGATGGTACGGGTGTCGGCAGCGCGGTCGTCTGGGAGCATGACGGAACGGTGCGTGCGGCGGCCGGCACCCTCACCCAGGAGGATCTGCTTGGCATCGCCAGTTCCCTCCACTGAGTCCGGACGCCTGGTGGATCTGAGTGAGCGGCGCGCCGCCGCCATCTCCGCAAACCTCTCGCCCGCCATCAACACCCAGGATCTGTGGAAGCGCTACCGGTCCACCACCGCCGTGGCAGGCCTCACCATGACGGTGCCGCGCGGGCAGGTCTTCGGATTTCTCGGCCCCAACGGTGCGGGCAAGACGACCTCGGTCAAGATGCTCCTCGGCCTGGCCCGCCCGACGTCGGGTGAGGCATGGGTTCTCGGCAGGAGGGTCGGCGACCTCGCCGGTCGCCGTCGGATCGGCTACCTACCGGAACTCTTCCGGTACCAGGGCTGGCTGACGGGTCGGGAGGTGCTGCGATATCACTGCCGCCTGGCGGGCATCCCCCGGCCATACTGGGCCGCCGAGGCGCAGCGGGCGCTCGACGTGGCCGGCCTCCCGCTGCGTGGGGACGAGCGCGTATCGTCGTACTCCAAGGGGATGCAGCAGCGGCTGGGGCTCGGTGTGGCGCTGCTCGGGAAACCGGAGCTTGTCGTGCTCGACGAGCCGACGTCGGCACTCGATCCCGTCGGCCGCCACGACGTCCGCGCCATCATCCGCAGCCTGGCCGCGAATGGAACGACGGTATTCCTGAACTCCCACCTGCTCGACGAGGTCGAGCAGGTCTGCGACCGCGTGGCCATCCTCGACCGGGGACGCGTGATCGCGACCGGCGATGTCCGGGAGCTGCTCGCCGGCGAGGGCGGTGTGCGTCTTAGGGTCACCGGTCTGACGCCTACGGATCGTGCGGCGCTCACCCGCTTCGGTCCGCTCAGCGACGAGGACGGCTGGCTGGTGGTCGCTGGCGTGGCGCGAGACGCCATACCGGAGATCGTCTCGGCGACTGTCCGGCTAGGCGGTCGCGTGCATGGCGTCGAGGCCCTGCGGCGAACTCTGGAGGACCGATTCCTGGCTCTGCTGGACCGCGGCTGATGCTCGCTTTCAGCGTTGCTGCCGTGGCACTCAAGGAGGCCTCGCGACGCCGCCTCCTCCTGACGCTCGGCGTGATCACGCTGGTCGCGGTCGTGCTCTGTTGGTGGGGCTTCAGCCGCCTGGCAACCTTTACGCGACATGGGGCGCCGCTGGGCGAGTCCGAACGTCTACTGCTCGCCTCGGAACTGCTCCGCCTGGTGACCTTCGCCGGCTCGTTCGTCCTGGTGTGCGGCGCCGTCTTCGCAGCCGCCCCCACCATCGCCAGCGAGGTCGAGGCGGGAATCGCCTCGGCGATCTCCGCCCGACCAATCCGGCGCTGGGAGATCGTCGCCGGCAAGTGGCTGGGGCTCGCCGTGGTCATCGTGGGCTTCACCGGTCTCGCCGGCCTTCTGGAGCTCCTCGCGGTGCGGGCCGGCTCGGGATACTGGCCGCCGGCTCCCGTGCAGATGCTCGCCTACCTCGCGGCGGAGGCGCTGGTGATTCTCAGCCTGGCACTCCTGTTGAGCACGCGCATCGCAGCCATGGCCTCCGGCGTTATCGGAGTTGGGGCCTTCGCGCTTGCCTGGATAGGGGGCATTCTCGGCGGCATAGGCGCAGCGGTCGACAACGCACTTGCCGCCAATATCGGCCGTATCACCGCCCTGGTGATCCCCACCGACGGGCTGTGGCGTGGCGCTGTTTACAGCATGGAGCCCGCCGCCGAGATCGCCGCCTCGGGAGCGACGCCCGCGGTGTCGGCCAACCCCTTCTTCGCAGCCAGGCCGCCGCTATTCGCGTACCTGCTGTGGACCGCTTTCTGGATCCTCGGCGTCGTCACGCTCGCGGCCTGGAGCTTCAGCCGCCGCGAGCTCTGACCGCTGCCGTGTGACTCCGCGCGCTTGGAACCCAGGCGGCGGTCCTTGCCAGACTTTCTGGCCTGGACCACGGAGGAGTTCCTCACGCCTCTGAGCTCGGACCCCGGGTGCATCCCGGGGTCCCCCATCTCGCGGCATCAGGATAGTGGAGACCGCCCGCGCGCCATCACCGATTCAGGCGGAACCGCCTTCCCTGCGTCCCCTCACCGAGCCGCGATCGGATGCCGATCGTGGAGCGCCGGGTCCGCCTCTTGACCCACCACGTCCAAATCGCCGCCTTCCGCCGGCCGCCCCCGTTCCGTCACCTGGTCGCCGTGCGGTCCGCCTACGGACGGTCGCCGGAGCGACCCGTGGACCATCACCACCGGGTTGCCCTGGTGCGGGGGCCGTGGCGAGGTAGACCCATTCGCCGCCGGCCAGAAGGCTCGGCGTGTCCAGATGTCGGAGGGTGGGCGCGCCTCCACGCTTCAGCTTGCGCCATTGATCCAGATCCTCACTGGCCAGGAAGGTCAGGGCGCGACCGTCAGCTCCGTTGCGCGCGGTCCGGCCGACGCGGTGGGTCAGCCACTGAGCGGTTTCCGGCAACTCATAGTTGATGACCAGGCCAACATGACTGATGTCCAGGCCGCGAGCCGCAACGTTGGTGGCGACGAGAATGCGCGCCCCCTGTTCACGAAATAGCTGAATCGATCGGTCGCGGGCGTTCTGGGAGAGGTTGCCCTGCAGTTGAGCCACGGAATGGCCGAGGCGCTCCAGGTCCCTGGCGACCCGCTTGACACCGTGCTTGGTGCGGCAGAAGACGATGGCCGAGGTGCCGTCATGAACGGTGAGCAGCGCTGACAGCGTCTCCAGCCGAGACGCCTGGGTCACCGGCAACAGCGCATGTTCCAGCGGCGGCACCGACTCCGCTTCAATCCTGACCCGCTGGGGCGAGCGCAGCTGCCGGTCCACCACCGTGCGGACCCACTCCGGCATGGTGGCCGACGCGAGAACCGTCTGCCGCGAACCACGATCGCCGCCCGGCGGGCAGAGCCCGATGATCCGTTCGACGTCGCGTGCGAAGCCGGAATCGAACATCTCATCCGCCTCATCGAGAATCAGGAGCTCTATGCGCCGCAGGGACAGAGCGCCCTGCTGGGCGAGGTCGAGGATGCGTCCCGGGCACCCCACGATGACGTCAGCATCTCGACGCAGGGAGGTCAGCTGGCTCCCATAACCGACGCCGCCGTAGAGCACGGCAACCCGCAGATCACGGTCAACTCCGGCGATCACACCGGCCACCTGGGAGGCCAGCTCGCGAGTGGGACCGACCACCAGAAGCCTGGGCCCCCCAGCGCGGTGCCCGCGAAGCCGCTCGACGACCGGGATGACGTAGGCGAGCGTCTTGCCGGAGCCGGTGGGCGCCTCTATCACCACATCATGGCCGGCCAGCAGCCCGGGTATGGCGGCCAGTTGAACGGGGTTCGCGACGGTGATGTCGTTGCGTTGGAGTGAGGCGAGCGTGCGCGGACGCACACCCATGGTGGCAAATGTCAAGACTTCTCCTCGGTGGGCGCGTGGCGCCCGGGGGTCCTCTCATGGATGGGATGCGAATCTTGAGGCTCCGCGACAGCGGAGGAGAGGTTCACCAAGAGGCAGCCGGAAATGCCGACCACTGACAGCCTAGCAGACGGGCGCCGTTGATGGCCAGGCCCCACACGGCCGCGATGGCGCAGGACCTTGCCGCAGCACGTACCGGCCTCCATGCTGGACGGGATGACCGTGATCGTGGGCACGTCCGGCTGGCAGTACAGATCCTGGGCGGGCCACTTCTATCCTCAAGGCCTGCCGCAGAAGCGGTGGCTGTCCTTCTATTCCAGCAACTTTGATTGCGTTGAGGTGAACAACACCTTCTATCACCTACCGGCCCGGCATGTCTTTGAGAGCTGGGCCCAACAGGCCCGGCCCGGCTTTCACTACGCACTGAAGTTCAGCCGCTACCTCACGCATTTGAAACGCCTCAGGGATCCCGCCGAACCAGTACAGCGATTCCTGGAGAGGGCCAGGGCTCTGGGGCCATCGCTGGGCCCCGTCCTTCTCCAGCTGCCCCCGCGGTTCCCGGTCGATGTGCGCAGGCTCGAGGAGTCGCTGGCGTGCTTCCCGGAGGGCATGCGTATCGCCGTGGAGTTCCGCGACAGAAGCTGGTTCACCGAGTCCGTGCGGTCCCTTTTGTCGGCTCGCCAGGTGGCGCTCTGCCTAGCCGACCGTTGTGGGCGACCCCAGGGGCCACTGTGGGCTACGGCCGATTGGGGGTTCATCCGGCTCCACGAGGGCACCGCCGCACCGCGGCCCTGTTACGGCGATCGCGCGCTGGACAGGTGGGCCGAACGTATAAGCGACCTGTGGGACGCCGGCAGGGACGTCTATGTGTTCTTCAATAACGACGGCCGCTCGTGCGCCCCACGGGATGCCACTCGGTTCGCAAGCTTCGTCGCATCCCGCGGAGGTCTTCCCACACGCGTCCCCGACCGGCGCCCGCTCACGGACGACGGCCGGGGTGACGATCGCCCTAGACCTGACCCCTCCAGGCACCCGTCTCCACGTCGCGCTCCTCGACAAACTTCTTGAAGCGCTCGAGGTCTCCTTCGACGCGCCGGGACACGAAGCCCAGCTTGTCTCCCACGGTCTCGGCGAGGCCCTCAGGCTCGTATTCCATGTGCGCCAGAATCTTTGTCTTCTGCGAGTCGATGGGTTCGAACTCGATGTCGCCACCATTGGGCGCACCGGACACGCTTTTCCAGGCGATGCGCCGGTCTGGAACCTGCTGAACGATCTCGGCGTCC
>JBHELP010000026.1:0-10945 GCA_046263035.1 Candidatus Dormibacteria bacterium
GTCATAGTGGCGCAGCACACAGGAGACCGGTCCCCCGGGCAGCTCGCCGAGGGCGGCGTCGATGAAGGCCTCACGGAGGTCCCCGTCCTGGCCCTCGCACATCAGCGTCAGCGAGGTCGGCCTGGTCGACGAGGCCGGACGCACGGCCGCCCAGGCGGTCACCCCGGGGAGGTCGGCGACGTGATGCCGCATCTCGTCACGACCCACGCGCGCCAGCATGCCGCCGGCAAATGCCGCTTGCCAGGCCTTGAGGGAGGGGCCCTCGAGGCTGGCCACATGGGAGGGGGTGATCCGCAGGTAGAGAAGGTAGATGGCGGCGACGTCGTCCCGGCGCGCCGGCCGGAGAAGCGCGGAGTGCGGCTGTGCGGGGCGGGGATCGTCGTGGTAGAGGATCTGCTCGGTGGCGAACTGGGTGAAGCCCTGGGCCTGAAAGACGGAGATCAGGGGATGGTCCAGGGGCAGCCGCACGTAGAAGCGCGTCACCCCATGCTCCAGCCCGCGATTGCAGAGGTGGGTGACCAGTCTCTCGCCGGCGAAATGGCCGGGGCCGGTGGGGGCGACGCAGAGGTTGAGGATCTGCCAGCCCTTGGGCTTGCTGGGGGCGGCCTGAGCCTGGATGAAGCCGATGATGCCCTCCTGCCCATCCTCGGCTACGTAGAGGGTGTCGCCGCTGTCGCCCAGGGGCATCAGCGAGGAGATGGTCTTGCTCACCGCGCTCCAGAGCCTCATCAGGGTAGCCTGGGGCACCGGGCAGTCCGAGCTGAGCTCGCTGCCCTGGCAATCCCGGGCGAGACAGTCGCGATAGAGCTCCTCTATGCGATGGATGTCCCGGAAGGACGCGCTGCGAACGTTCACGCCGCCGTGCCCACCGCGCCAGAACCGTCATCGCAGCCGAGGCTGCCCTGTGCCCTCTCCAGAAAAAGGCGATGGAGGCGGTCGTCACCGCTCAGCTCGGGGTGAAAGGACAGACCGATGCGTGCGCCCCGGGCGATGGCCACCGGCTCACCCTCATGGGTGGCGAGGATCTCCACATCGGGCCCGTGCTCGGCGATCTGCGGAGCTCGGATGAACACCCCCGGGAACGGCTCACCGGCCAGCGCCGGAACCTCGAGGTCCGCCTCGAACGAGGCCACCTGCCTTCCATATGCGTTGCGACGCACGCCCACGTCGAACACACCCAGCGCCAGCTGGCCGGGGCGACCGTCTCGGATCGATCGGCTGAGAAGGATCAGGCCCGCGCAGGTGGCGAGGCACGGCATGCCGCCCTCCACCCGGCGACGCAGGGGCTCTTCCAGATCGAAGCCCCGGATCAGGTGGCTCATGGTGGTGGACTCGCCCCCGGGGACGACGAGACCGTCGACAGCATCGAGCTCGTCGGGAAGTCGAACCAGCTCAGCCTCGGCACCGCAGCGTAAAAGGGCATCGAGATGCTCCTGGACGTCGCCCTGGAGGGCGAGGACCCCGATCCGCATCACCAGCCGCGGACCGCCAGCAGCTCATCGGCAGCCAGGGAGGAGATCTCAACACCGGCCATGGGCCTTCCCAGGGCGCTGCCCGCCTCGGCAATGATCTCGGGCCGGTCATAGAAGGTCGTCGCCTTGACGATCGCCTCGGCGTAGGCGAGTGGGAGCTCGCTCTTGAAGATGCCGCTGCCCACGAAGTTGCCCTCGGCGCCGAGCTGCCTCATCAGGGCGGCGTCGGCGGGGGTGGCTATGCCGCCCGCCGAGAAGTTCACCACCGGCAGCTTCCCGGTCTCGGCGACCTCGGCGACAAGCTCGAAGGGCGCCTGGAGGCGCTTGGCCTCGGCGGCCAGCTCATCCCGTCGCATCGCCGAGAGGGCACGGATACCCCGCTGCAGCGCCCGCATGTGGCGTACCGCTTCGACCACGTTGCCGGTACCTGCCTCCCCCTTGGTGCGAATCATTGCGGCCCCCTCCCCGATGCGGCGGAACGCCTCACCGAGGTCACGGGCGCCGCACACGAAGGGCACGGTGAACTCCCATTTGTCGATGTGATGCTCCTCATCGGCGGGGGTGAGCACCTCGGACTCGTCGATGTAGTCGACGCCCAGGGCCTGGAGCACCTGCGCCTCGGCGATGTGGCCGATACGGGCCTTGGCCATCACCGGGATGGTGACCGCGGCCATGATCTCCTTGATGAGGGCGGGATCGCTCATGCGGGCAACGCCGCCGTCCCGCCGAATATCGGCGGGCACCCGCTCCAAAGCCATGACGGCGACCGCTCCCGCCTCCTCGGCGATGCGCGCCTGCTCGGCGTTGACGACGTCCATGATCACGCCGCCCTTCAGCATCTCCGCAAAGCCCCGCTTGACGCGGGCGCCGCCGGTCGTCGCCGTACCCTCTGCGCTGTGGCGGGCGGCTCCGTTCGTGCTCATCTCCGTGAGCGCCTCGTGGCCATGTCATATTCTATGCTCGCGCTCCCGCACCGAGCCCCGGCCCCACGGGCACCGTACGCCGGCACCGGCACCGGCGCCGCTCGAGCGGCGCCGCGGCCACCGGGTGGCGGCCGGTATCATGGCCACTCTCGGGAAGTAGCTCAGCCAGGTTAGAGTGCACGGTTCGGGACCGTGAGGTCGCGAGTTCGAATCTCGCCTTCCCGACCATATTCGCCGTTTTGGGCTATTCGTATTCGGAAGCTCCACCATGGGCGGTAGCCGCAGCCCCCGCATCTCCTCTCCTCAGGCGAAGGGCACCAGGACAACGTCCTCGCCACGACTGAGGGCGGCCAGAGCCCGATCGAGGGTCACCAGCCGTCCGCCATGGCGTCGGGCGAGAGCGAGGAGGTGGGCGTCGGTGACCTGACGGTGGGTGGCGATACGCGCGCCATCAAGGTGGTCACCCACGAGGAGGGGGACGTCGTCGGGTATGAAGAGATGCCCGGGTACCTCGCGCATGCGTCGAAGCAGGTCCAGGGCTTCCACGGGCGTCACCGCCTCGGGAATTGCAGACACATTGGACGACACCCGGACGAAGCCGGCCTCGGTGAACGGGGTCGTCGCCCACGACCGATGACCTCGGCGGCGAAACCAGGTGGAGGCCGCCGTATGGTGGACGTGGGTTGGCCACGCCAGGCCCACCAGGACGTTGACGTCCAGTAGGTCCGTCAGTCGCCCTCCAGCGCGGCCTCGACCATCTCCTCGGTGATCGGCGCGGCACCGGCCGGGACGCGGAACACGGGGAACCCTGCCCGGTCCTCAATCCGTGACTCGCGGGGGGCCAGCCCTCGGCGGGCCAGATCGGAGACGACTCCGCCCAGTCCGCGCCGTTCCACCCGTGCGATGGCGCGGGCGGCCCGGAGGACATCGTCGTCCAGATTGACCGTGGTTCGCATCGATATCATCATAGCATCACATCGTGATGCAGGGAGGCAAGAGGTCGCTCGATCGCTGCGATCACGCTGGCCGAGTCCAATCTCGCCCTTCCCGACCAACCTCCGGCACCTGACACCCGCGCTATCAGGCTATTCGCCACCGCGTACGTATGGTGTATCCTGCGCCCGGCGGGCGGGTGCGCCCTCCTTTGTGACGGGGTGCCGTCATCCCCATATAGGTAGGGCTCTTGACGACAACAAGCGACGCTTCCGAGGTGTGGACGGGTGCCCCGCCGACCGGCAATCATGTGGCGATCATCGGAGCGGGTCCGGCCGGGCTGACGGCGGCCTATCAGCTCCGCAAGCGGGGCGTGCCGCTGACTGTCTTCGAGGCGGACTCGGTCGTCGGCGGGATCTCGCGGACCGCGGAAGCCGAGGGCTGGCGCTTCGACATCGGCGGCCATCGTTTCTTCACCAAGGTTGGTCCCGTGGAGCGACTCTGGTACGAGATCCTCGGCGAGGAGAATTTCCTCCTCCGTCCCCGGATGAGCCGGATCTTCTACCGGGGCACGATGTACGACTACCCGCTGAAGGCCTTCAACGCCCTCAAGGGGCTCGGCCTACTGGAGACGCTCCGGTGCTTCCTCTCCTACGGCTGGGTTCGAATCCGCCCCCCCAAGGACCAGACCAAGTTGGAGGGCTGGGTGGCGGCGCGCTTTGGCTGGCGCCTCTACCGCACCTTCTTCCAGACCTACAACGAGAAGGTCTGGGGCATCCCCGCCAACCAGATCGAGGCCGATTGGGCGGCCCAGCGGATCAAGAACCTCTCGCTGCTCAAGGCGGTGACGAACGCCCTCCTCCCGTCGCGCGGCGGTGGCAACGTCACAAGCCTCATCGAGGAGTTCCGGTATCCCAAGTACGGCCCGGGCATGATGTGGGAGTTCGCCCGCGACAAGGTCGAGGCCCTCGGCGGGACGGTCCGGATGAACAGCCCCGTGACCGCCCTGCACCATGCCCAGGGACGCGTCGAGGCCGTCACCACCGGTCAGGGCGGCGCACAGGAGCGAATCGCCGCGTCAGACGTGATCTCGTCCATGCCGCTCAGCCAACTGGTGCTGGCCATGGACCCCCCGGCTCCCGACGAGGTCCGCCGCGCCGCCCGGGGCCTTCGTTACCGGGACTTCCTCACGGTGGCCGTGGTCGTGCCCATGGATTGCAGCTTCCCCGACAACTGGATCTACATTCACGACCCCGAGGTCAAGGTGGGCCGCATCCAGAACTTCGGTGTCTGGTCGCCCTACATGGTCAAGGATGGCAAGACCTGCCTGGGACTGGAGTACTTCGTCAACGAGGGCGACGAGGTCTGGGAGCAGGACGACGACAGCCTCGTCCGCCTTGCCAAGAGAGAGCTCGACCGGCTGGGCCTGGCCAGGATCGATCGCATCGAATCCGGATATGTGGTGCGCATGCCCAAGGCATACCCGGTGTACGACTCCACCTACAGGGCCAACGTCGACGTCCTGCGCTCTTGGCTGGAGACGAATGCCGCCAACGTGCATCCGGTTGGGCGCAACGGCCAGCATCGTTACAACAACCAGGATCACTCCATGTACACGGCCATGCTGGCGGTGGAGAACGTACTCGGTGCGGATCACGACATCTGGTCGGTGAACGTCGAGGATGACTATCACGAGGAGGGCGAGTTGAGCGCGGCGGCCTCCCGCTCGATGCCGCGTTCGACCGGTCTGGAGGAACGCGCACCTCTGGTGGGAGGTCCAGTGAGCACGGCGCGGCCGTGACCACCATTGCCACACCTCTGCGGACGCGCAGAGTGGGGCACATCTCATCCCGCCTGGAAGCCCGGGCCCTGAGCCGACAGGGGTTCGCCGTGCTCGTGGTCCTGTCCGAAGCCATCCTGCTGGTTCTCTCGGAGGCCCGCCACAAGCCATGGTTCGATGAGGCGCAGGCCTGGCTGCTGGCCCGAGACACGGGACCGCTGGACCTGCTCATCCACCACCTCCGCTACGAGGGAAGCCCAGGACTGTGGCACCTGCTCCTCATGGTCCCCGCCAAGCTGGGACTGCCTTACGGCAGCATGGCGGTCATCTCCATCGCGGCGGCGCTCGCCGGGTCGGCGATCCTGCTGCTGCGCTCACCGCTGCCGCGACTCATCGCCGTGATGGTCTGCTTCTCCTTCTTCACGTTCTTCCAGTACGGGGTGGTGGCCCGCAGCTATTCGCTGCTCGCCCCTCTTCTCTTCCTCATCGCCGCTGGGTGGCGCACCAGGCTCGAGCGTCCAGTGCGGTTCTTCGTGCTACTCGCCCTGCTCGCCAACGTCAGCCTTCACGGCTCTCTGATCGCCATATCGCTGGCGGCCATCCATACGGCTGACGTGTGGCGGGTGTGGCCTTCCATGGCTCCCCGGGCCCGAAGGCTGCATGTGAAGTGCACCGCAGCCTTTGGAATCGTGCTGGCCACGGTGGTCGCCGAGCTGTACCCACCGAGGGATCTGGGGGGCGGCGGGTCCTGGCACCTGAGCCCGCCCTGGGAGCTCTTTCGCAGCGACCTGGTGACACGGCAGCTCCCCGTTGTCATCGTCACCCTCCTCGTCCTGAGCGTGAGCCTGTGGTGGTTCAGGCTCAGGCGCTGCCTGACCGTCTTCCTGCTCCCCACCGGCGCGCTCACGGTGCTGTTCTCGGTCCGCTACTTCAGCCCCTGGCATGCCGGCACAATCTTTCTCCTCTGGGTGTTCGCGCTCTGGCTGAGCCTCGATGGTCAGCACCGGTCCCAAGCCGTGCCGTCCCCGCGGGCCCGGGCGGCCATACTCACCGCCGCCGGAGTCGCCCTCGCCGGTCAGGTGGCTTGGACGGTGATGAGCGTCAACTACGACTGGTCGAACAGCTACTCCGCCAGCGCCGACGTGGCGGAGTACATCAAGGACCACCATCTCGAGGCCAAGAGGATCGATCTCATGGGCAAATGGGGTGTCGGCGTGCTCCCCTATTTCTCTCGGGACATCTTTCAGAACTACAACCGGGGTCGCGGTCCCAGCTACTTTCCCTGGACGACGGAGTCACCGATACCCGGGCGAAAGTCTGACGTGTTGCTGGACAATCCCGACCTCATCCTCGTCGCCGTGAAGTCTCGTGAGGGCCAGAGCCGGCTCGCCTGCCTACCCGGCTATCGCGAGCTGCACGCCTTCCGCGGCGGCGTCTACTGGCCCGGTGGGGTGATGGAGACCGAGAGCTTTGCCCTCTACCAGCGCAGCACGCTGACCTCGGACAGCTGGTTCTGGGGCACCTGCGGGCTCCTCTGAGCCACCGTCAGCGCGGCGATCACATCTTAGAATGGAGCAGCGGGCCCCCGTAGCTCAGTGGATAGAGCATAGGTTTCCTAAACCTTGTGCGCAGGTTCGATTCCTGCCGGGGGTACTCCGGAGATCAGGAACGCACAAGAACTGTGGGGGCGGTCCGATGAGCGCGTTACCAGACCTCACGCGTCGCCAGACCGAGGCCCAAGCCGAGGAGAGGATGCTGGGTCGACTGCGCCCGCGCCGAATCGGGGCTCAAAGCCACCGTTATGGAGGGGACGGCCCGGATCCCGCTCCGTCAGATCGTGCCGAACCCCCGCAACCGCGCAAGATCTTCGTACCGTCGGCAATTGGCGCCCACCCGATGGACCCGCGCGTCCATCAGCCGGCTGTGAAGCCGCGGATCATTCCCTTGGCCGCATGAGGAGGGCCGCCCTCGTGGTCGGGCACGAAGCAGATGAAGGCATAGCTGTTCCCCGATTGCAGGTCGGCGGTGAAGGTCGCCGTGCCGCCGCGGTCATAGGCAGCCACCCCGCCCATCTCCGTGAAGGGCGGTGGTCCGGGTGGCGGTGGACCATTCGATGCGAGGGCCGCCTTCAGCTTGTCGACCGTGAAACCGGGTGCCAGCTTGATCAGACCCCACTCGTGGAGCTGGCGGGGCCCGTCATTGCGCACCCCGATCGTCGTGGTTCCCACCTTAAGCGTGGGCGGCGCCTCGAAGCTGTACTCCTTCGCGACGACGGTGGTGTCGGCGCTGGGCGGGAGGGCGCGACCCGAACTCCCGGTGACGGTCAGTGTCGTGTGCATCCCCTTGGCGGTGTGGGGCACGTTGTCGGCCCCTGGGATGAGGCAGAGGAAGTAGTAGGTGCCCGGAGTGAGCACCTGGCTCACCGAGGTCTGACCCCCGGCGACGGTGGCCGCCGGACCGCCGGCGCCATGCACCCAGGTCGGCGGCGGCGAGTTGGGCGCCGAGGCGACCTTGATCAGCTCGTCCCCGGTGTGTCCGCTGTCGATGGTGAGCAGCTGAGCCTCGTGCGCCTCCTTGCCGGTGTTGTGGAGCTGCAGGTTCACCAGCCCGGCGCTGACCGTCGACGGCAGCCCACCGAAGGAGTACTCGGAGGCCTGGAGAGAGAGGGGAGTGGCCGTTCCCGAACTCGGGGCGGGCGTCTCGCTGCTGCTGCTGCCACAGGCGCTCGCGGCAAGAATGGCACCCGCGACCACCGCCAATCCCAGCCGCCTCATCACCGTGTGTCCCATCCAGCACCTCCTAGCGAAGCGAGCCAACCGCGTGGGCATGATGACACCTGGTTCGCCCAGTTGCAAGGCGCGGCCACAGCCGTGGGGACTGCCAAATGCAGTGCTATCGGGGCGGCCCGAGATGCGGCCCCCACCCCCCGAGGCGGCCGGCCCGGCTCGCGCGCCTCCCGCTGATCCGAGCCTATGGGGGGGCTCAATGTGATACCTTCGGGGGGGCATTTAGCCCAACAATCGTTATCATAGGGAGGCATTCATCGTGCGAAAGACAATCGCGACAGGAGTTCTCACGCTCGCTTTGGTGGGGAGCGCCGCAGGTTTCGCCTCGGCACAAACATCACCTGGCGCAACGCCCGATCAGCAAACCCAGCCGGCCAAATCGGACGACAACGGAAAGCTCGGGCTCCTCGGACTCCT
Organism: Candidatus Dormibacteria bacterium; assembly: GCA_046263035.1. Taxonomy (GTDB): domain Bacteria; phylum Chloroflexota; class Dormibacteria; order Aeolococcales; family Aeolococcaceae; genus JBHELP01. The sequence continues at coordinate 8,312 of JBHELP010000026.1, forward strand.
GGGTCTGGTCGGACTGGGCGGTCTCGTGCGCCGTCGTAACGAGGACACGACCCGGACTGGCATTCGATCGCAGTAGATACGCTGCTCGCGGGTGCGCCACTCCAAGTTCCCATGAACAGGGGGACTTGGAGCGGCCCCCCGGCCCGAGTGATGGAGGAGATGAAGTGAAGATCGTGGGCCGCAGCTAGGGACGCCCCTTGAAACCCTGAGCAGTGGCCGTCTGATCGGGTCTCCTGGAGGACCGCGCGTCCCCGGCACGGATCGCTGGGTCAGTAGCCACGATGAGAGATCGCGCCGCGCTCAGAGCGCAAGCGGACGGATGGGTGCCATGACCAGGCCGGGATCGCTCTTCCAGTCCACCCCGGGCACGTCGATGTAGAGCTCCAGCTCGTTGCCGTCCGGGTCACGGACGTAGAGGCTGTGGCTCACCGTGTGGTCACTGGTACCCACCACCAGCACACCGGCCTCCCGGATTCGAGTCAGCGCATCGCGGAGCTCCTCATCGCTGTCGCCCACCTTGAGCCCAAGGTGGTAGAGGCCCACACGGCGGCCGGCGGGCGGCTCGGCGGCGTCGGCGCCCACCTCGATGAGCAGGAGCTCGTGATGGGTGCGGCCGCTGGAGAAGGCGGCCACCGGCATGCCTGCCCCGACCGGCGTCACCTGGTGCCAGCCAAGGACCTCGCGGTAAAAGGCGCTGGAGCGCTCGATGTCGTGGACGTAGAGGACGGCGTGTCCGAGTTCCTTGATCTCCATGATGTGATGGTACGCCCAACTAGTTGCCGTGTCAACATTTGCCTTTACCGGGTACGCACGGTTACATTCACCATGACGGGCATGCCAATCGATGGCCTGGCCCATGATTCGTCACACGCGAAATTCCTTCACAGGAGGCAGGACATGGCAAGGCTTGGCAGGATCGCGGGAGGCGTCGGCGCGGTGTTCGCTGTGGCAGCGTTGCTGCCGGCGACGACAATGGCTCAGATAACGGTGACGGGCCCGCTGACGGGACCCGTCGCCAGCGGCGGAGACGGTGGCGCCGGAGGGGTGAGTGGAGGCAACGGTGGCAACAGCGTGCTCGGTGGCAACTGCCTGGTGGCCTCGAGCAACTGTGGCAGCCCCAACAACAGCACCACCACCACCACAACCAACACCAACACGGGCAACACCACCACGTCCGTGGGCAACTGCGTCAGCAACTGCAGCAACGGCCTGGTCCGCTCCACGGTGGTGACCGAATCGGCGTCGGCGGGTCGCACCCATGTCGTGGTTGTCGGCAATCGTGTCTTCACCGCTCCCACGACCGTGTCCGGGGCCACCTCCACAGTGACCGGGGCTCCCAACACGGGTGGGGCGGCGCTCTCCGGCGACTGAGCCGGATCGCCACCAAAGCACCGAACCGCAGGTCTTCCGGGGGCCGGCTTAGGGTCGGCCCCCCGGGCAGGGCGAGGGGCGATGGGTTATGGCAAGGCCCGGTGAGGCCAGCGCATCGAGTCCGCGGGTGACGTTGGTCGCGCTCGGCTCGACGAACGTGGAGCCGCCACCGCCTCCACCTCCGCCGCCGACAGCTCCCAGGCGCGAGCCCCCTCCGCCTCCGCCGCCCCCGCTGAAGTGGCCGGTGGCCCCGGCTCCGCCGTTGGGGCCTCCGCCCAGACCACCACGGTTGGTGCCGGGGCCGCCCGGCTGGCCCGCTCCCGCGGGGCCCGCGCCGGCAGCTCCGCCGGGGCTGCCGGCCGCCTGAAGGCCTGGGGTCCCGCCGGCCCCGCCCATGCTCCCCACCGCGTGGGCGCCCGGTGCGTCGGCATCCCCGCCCGGACCACCGGCGCCGGCGACACCTCTGGGATTGCCGCCGCCGCCGCCGCCGCCGCCGACGGCAAGGATGTCCCCCCCCGGCTGGCCGTTACCGGTGGCTAAGCCGATGCCCGTGCCGCCACCCCCGCCGCCGCCGCCGGCGGCGGCGGCCGCCGGCCCGTTGGCCCCCACCACGATCAGCAGCAGTTGACCGGGGTCCACCGGAACGTCCGCGGTGACCGTGGCACCCCGCCCACCGGGGGCTGCGCTGGGGCCTGATCCACCTGACCCACCCGAGGCCGCGACGGTGATGCCATTGACGCCGCACGGAACGGTGAATCGCTGGAGCCCGGGTGCCACCCCGAAGCGTACGGTCAGGGGCTGAGCGACCGGAACGGCGGTCGAGGCATGGCTGGGGCTGGGCGGCCGTGCCGGACCACTCGACCGACCCAGCCTGGCAACGCCCACCGCCGCTGCGCCCGCGAGGACCACGACGGCCGCGGCGGTGGTGACAAGCCATCGCCGGCGGGGGAGCTTGAGGCCCCGGCGTCTCCCCGCCCCCACCCTGGCCTCCATGGGCTCCGCCGTGTCCACCGCAGCCGGGGACGCTTCATGCTCGGCCTCGCGGGGGATGGGCCAGGTTTGGAGCCGGGGCGGCACGGGCACGGGCCGGAGAGCTTGCAGGACCTTCACAGGCGCCGACAGCCGGCCGGCGAGCACCCGGCAGCCCTGGCAACGAGCCAGGTGGCGCTGCGCGACCACATGCTGCTCCGGGGTCAAAGCACGAGGCCGGCCTGGGAACAGCATCCGCAGCCGGGCACACTCCGCCCAGCGGTGTGTCACCGT
>JBHELP010000027.1:0-3027 GCA_046263035.1 Candidatus Dormibacteria bacterium
GAAGAAGAAGGCGAAGAAGGCGGCGACCATCAGCGCCTGAATGATGTTCGCTCCGGAAAGATTGCGCGAGCGGAAAAGCCTCAGCGGCATAAGTGGAGTGGCGGTCATGGCCTGGCGGGTCAAGAAGGCGGCCAGCAGAACCAGCGCAAGACCGCCGAAGGCGATGGTGTGGAACGATGCCAAACCGTGCGCGTCGGACTGGACGATGGTGTACACGCCAAGCATGAGGGCAGCTGTGACCAGGATGGCTCCGATCACATCAGCTCCTCCGCTCAGACCCAATCCGCGGTCCGGCTCGATGGCCCTGGTGGCGAGGACGACCGTCACGGCCCCGATGGGAACGTTGACGAAGAAGATCCAATGCCAGCTGATCGACTCGGTGATGAGCCCTCCCGCGAGCAGGCCGAGGGCTCCACCCCCCGAGGCCACAAAGGCCAGGATGCCCATGGCGCGGGCGCGCTCTGCCGGCTCCGGAAACATGGTCACAACCATGCCGAGGATCACCGCTGAGCTCACCGCCCCTCCGACGCCCTGGAGGAAACGGGCGACGATCAGCATCGGCTGACTGAATGAGATGCCACACAGGGCCGAGGCGGCGGTGAACACGCAGAGGCCGACGAGGAAGATGCGTCGCCGTCCAATCAGGTCACCCAGCCTGCCGGAGAGAAGCAGCAGCCCACCGTAGGCGATGAGATAGGCATTGACCACCCAGGCCAGACCGGCCTGCGAGAAGCCGAGATCACGCTGGATGGATGGCAACGCCACATTGACCACCGTCATGTCGATGACGATCAGCAGAAAGCCGGCGCATAGCACCACGAGTGATAGCCACCGTGATGAAGGAGAGCCACTGTGCGAGGACGGCGAGCCATCGTGCGAGGACGGCGAGCCTGAATGGACGGGGCTCTCGGCGACGCTCCGTCTCCCGACCCTTTCGACCTGCCTGAGTTGTTCGTTCACAGCGCCATCACTGCGGCGATGGGCTCGTGGTCATTCGAACGCCGCCCCCATATCGGGGGGACGGCTGGCCAGGCGCCTGCAAAGCCCGTACATGATGTGGGATGTGGCGGCCGGGGGGAGGGCGTCATCGCCAAAGCTCGTTAAACGTGAAGCATGCCGCCCCGTCGCTCCAGATCGGCGTGGACCTTGACCCGGCTCCTCGAACGCTCCGTCGGGCGACACGCATTCTAGGGCGACGAGTCTGCGCATGGAACCTCCGCGAAGGGTGGACTTGGGTGCCGGTGGCACTCTTGCCACGAAGCCTAACCAAGGCTAACCTCAGGCAGGGCGACTGTCATCCCCCTTCCCACGGGGCTGGCGCACTCCCTCGGCTTCGTCTCACCGGAGGGGATGGCAAACGCATAGTCTTGTGATTGCCACGGGCAGCTGGGTGGTACCTCCCCACCGTGACGTGGACATGCTGACCAGCCCGCGTCACCTGCCGCCGACGCGGCGACGCACGCTTGATCAGGCGGCGACGGGCTGTGCCGGCTGGGTGGCTGGGCGCGGCTCCTCGAGGGCAGCCCCCAGCACCTCGCCGATGCGGCCCGCAAGATGGAAGGTCATCTCCTGTCGGATGCTCTCCGGGATGTCGATGAGATCCTTCTCGTTCCGCCTGGGGAGGATCACCTCGGTCAGCCCCATCCGGTGAGCGGCGAGAACCTTCTGCTTGACCCCGCCGATCGGCAGCACCAATCCCTGAAGGGTGACCTCTCCGGTCATTCCCACGGCGGCCCGAACCGGCCGATCGCTGAGCAGGCTGACCAGGGCGGTGGTGATCGCCACCCCGGCGGAGGGACCGTCCTTGGGAACCGCTCCGGCTGGAACGTGAACGTGGAAGGCGCCCGCGGCCCGCTCCTCGCTGATGCCCAGCTCCCCGGCATGCGAACGGACGTAGGAGAGCGCGATCTGCGCCGACTCCTTCATGACGTCGCCCAACTGCCCGGTGAGGGTGAGGGCGCCGTCCCTGCCCGCACTCGTCGCCTCGATGAAGAGCACGTCGCCACCCGTTCCAGTGACCGCCAGACCGGTCGCCACGCCGGGCACCGCTGTCCTGTCCGCGGTCTCGAAGTCGAATTTGGCCGGCCCGAGTAGATCACCAACATCGGCCACACCGATGTGGAACGGAGGTGTGATCTCGCCCGTGGCGATGCGCGTGGCAACCTTTCGGGTCATCTTGCCCAGCTCCCGCTGCAGGCTGCGCACGCCCGCCTCACGGGTGTGCTCGGTGACGACTCGCAGGATGGCATCCTCGGCCACGCTCACCTCGTCAGTGGTCAGCCCCGCCTGCTCGATCTGGCGGCGAATGAGGTGGTCGCGGGCTATGCCGACCTTCTCCTGCTCGGTGTATCCGTCCAGTCTGATGAGCTCCATGCGATCGAGCAGGGGGCCCGGTATGGTCTCCCACACGTTGGCCGTTGGGATGAAGAGCACATCGGAGAGATCGAGGTCCACGTCCAGGTAGTGGTCGCGGAAGGTGTTGTTCTGCTGCGGATCGAGAACCTCCAGCAGCGCTGAAGAGGGATCACCCCGCCAGTCGCTGCCCACCTTGTCGATCTCATCGAGCATGATCACGGGATTCCTGGTGCCGGCGTCCTTGAGGGCGCGCACGATCCTTCCCGGCAGAGCACCCACATACGTGCGCCGGTGGCCTCGGATCTCGGCCTCGTCGCGGATTCCGCCCAGCGAGACGCGGGCGAACTTACGCCCCAGCGCCCTGGCCACGGACTCTCCCAGGGACGTCTTGCCGACGCCAGGAGGACCCACCAGAGTGACGATGGCTCCGGACCCGCGGCCCCCGAGGACCTGAAGGCCCCTCTCCTCTCGCAGCTTTCGAACGGCCAGGAACTCGACGATCCGATCCTTGACGTCCTCCAGTCCGGTGTGGTCCTCATCGAGGATGCGCCGGGCCTCGGCGAGGTCGAAGTTGTCCTCCGACCGAACGCTCCAGGGCACGTCAAGCATCCAATCGAGGTAGCTTCGGATCCACCCATACTCCGGGTTCTGCTCGCTCGTGCGCTCGAGGCG
>JBHELP010000028.1:0-6241 GCA_046263035.1 Candidatus Dormibacteria bacterium
GAACAGACCCCAAAGCGGACGCGGTGTACGTGAGGCTGCGCGCCGGTGTCACGCAGGACCATAGCCAGCTCGTCGGCGACGGCTGGGTGGTGGACTACGACGCCCAGGTCCCAGCTGCCCAAGGATTTCCCCCTTGAACGGATGTTTGGGGGCAGTTGGGGGCAATGTGGTCCCCCGAAGGACCCAGCGCTATGGGGCGGCGGCCTGGATCGAGATCGTGGTGTCTCGGTATGAGAAGACCCACATCCCATAGCCCACGTTCACGCCCTGCGCCACCTGGTAGCCGGAGATCTGGTAGCCGCCGGCGCCCCCGTTCATCTCGGCGTGCCAGACAGCAGCAAAGTCATGGCCGCTCACCACGGCCGGGCTGGTGGCCGATGGATCCCCCACCATCGAGGCGTGGTACGCATTCAGGGGGAGGCTCACGGCCGAGGCAGGGGTTACACCCGTGCCCGCCAGACTTATCGGCCTCGAGCACGCGAACCAGGCCCAATAACCGAGGCCGGCCTCGGTCTTCGTCGCCTCCGGGTTGAAGGAGGTGTAGCTGTTGCCGCCGCCCATATTGTCCCAGCCGTATCGCAGCGAGTCGGACGCCACCTTGATTCCGGCGGGAAGCGATATCAGGGAGTACTGGCCCCTGGGGAAGGCGACCTGACCCGCGGTTGGCGCGACATCACAGAGGTCGTAGGTGAACCGGGTTACCTCCTTGGGGTACATCGACGCCGAGGTTCCCGAGTCACTCGTCACGCTGACCTCGACCGCTCCCGCAGCGTGCGGAGGGCTAACCGCGGTGATGCGGTTCGGCGACGCCACCGTGACGTCGGTGGCGGGGACGCCATCAAACTTGACCGTGCTGCCGGGCGTGAAGGCAACCCCGTCGATGGCCACAGTGGTGCCACCTGTGGCGTGCCCGCCGCTCGGCGTCAACGCGTTGACCTGCGGGGCCGGGACATAGACTTCAGATCGGGCGAACCGCTCGGGTACAAGTCGATCATAATGGCCGGAGCTCCCGCCGGCAGCGAGGAGGGTGCCGCAGTATGAGGGTGGAGAGGCACCCTGGCACGTTGAACCGCTCAACAACGTAGCGGTGTGCATGCCGCGAGCCTCACCCATAAAGGTGGTGTATCTCCAAACGCCCGCCGCCGGGTCAAAGATTTCCGCCGAAGCAACTGCATCTGGCAGATGGATGTCGTACGTCGCGCCCCCGCCTCCCACGACCAACACGCCTCCGCCGAACAATACCGTGGCGGCATGACCCTCCCGGGGCTCCTTCATGGATGCGGTTGCGGCCCACCGGCCTGTCGCCGGGTCATAGAGCTCCGCCTCGTTGCGCACGATGTTGTTCGCGCCACCTGCAATCAGCACCTTGCCGCAATTCGACCCGCAGGGTCGAGCGGAGAGCAGGGTGGCCGAGTGCACAAAGCGCCCAATGTTGAGCGAGCCCGTGGGCGACCAGGTGCCCGCCTTGGGATCGTAGAGCTCCGCTGACTTCAGGAGTTCCTCAGTGCACACATAAGTATCGATACTGCCCGCGGCGCTCTCCCCCGTCCCCGGGACGGCCGGGGCAGCACAACGCACGGATAGATTCGATACCCCAGCGATACCTTGGGCGAGGCCGGTACCTTGGGCGAGGCCGAGGCCGCCGGCGACCAGTATCTGTCCGCAGTAGGAAGGCGCAGCGGAGGTGGAGGCGCATTCCGGCCCGTCCAGCAGGGTGGCCGTATGCTCGACGCGGCCCACGCAAGATGAGGGTGATGAGGGTACATACGGCGATATCTCGGGATGTCCAGCACAGGAATCGAGCCCTGCGCCCGGCGTCCAGACGGCGGTGGTCGGGTCGTAGATCTCCACGGATGCAAGGGGGGGCGTAGTCCCCTTGTAGTTCGTCCCGCCGGTCACCATCACCCTGCCGCAGTACAGGGGCGTCGCGCCTCCGCCATCGCGACAGGCGGGGCCGTCCAGCAGCGTGGCCGTGTGCTCGAACCGTGGCGCGACCAGGGGGCCCACCGGTGCCCATGAGCCGGCAACCGTGACGCCATTCACCGTCGTTGTGCCCGCCGGATCGTAGAGCTCCGCGGTGGCGGTGGGCTCAGTGCCATTGCCCGCGGAGCCGCCGACGACCAGGACCTTGCCACAGTATGAGGGAGGAGCGTTGCCACGACAGGGCCCTCCATCGAGCAGTGTGGCGGTGTGAGCAGCGCGCGGGAAGCTCATGGAAGCTGCGGGGCTCCACGATCCCTGGGAGCTTGTGCCGGTGCCCGAGGCAGGGTTGTAGAGCTCGGCAGATCTCTGACTTTCGACGAATCCATTGTCCCGCCCCTGTCCGGCCACGCCGGATGGGAACCTGGGGGAGAAATCGGTTGTTCCACCGGCAATCAGAACCCGTCCACAATAACTGGGACGGACATTGGCACTCGCGCGACACTTGGGACCATCCAGAAGCGTGGCGGTATGGAAATAGCGCGGCGTGCAGCTATCGGATGAGGGTGTGCACGGCCCGAGTGGTCCGGCCGGCTTCCAGGTGCCCGCCCCGTAGGTGAACTGTCCGGCCGAGCGGGTCACGACTGCGCCGGAGTCCTTCGTCACGCTCACAATCACGTCCACTGCGCCCTGCGGACCTCCGGGGCTGAACGCTGTTATCTTAGTCGGGGAATCGAAAAGGACTTTCGCGTTCCCCTTCCCAAATGTCACCGCCGTGTTGTTGGTGAACTCGGTGCCGGTGATCACGACAGCGGTTCCCCCAAACGTCGGGCCCGCGGCGGGACTGAGGCCGGTGACCAGCGTCGGAGGCGGTCCCGTGTACGTGAACAAGTTTCCATTCGTCTCCTCTGTGAGGTCAGGGAGCGCCCTTATGTGAACCGTGCCTTGCTTTTGCGCCGGACTGAAGGCGACGATGCTGGTCCCAGATGGATCAACCGTAATGGGTCCCGCGGTGACATCGCCAAACCTGATGCCGGTCACGCCGGTCAGCGCGACACCCGTGATGGTGACCTTGGTGCCTCCATCGGTGGGGCCCTCAGTGGGCGCGATGCTAGTGATCGATGGACGCACCACCGGGTTGAGCTTGGTGACGAACGCGCTACCGTAATAAGATCCAGGTTGAGCAGGGTATGTTTCCTGCACCGCGCCGGTCGTGGTTGGGTAGTCCTTGGAGTACGCAGACCCGGTGATGTAGGCGATGCCGGATGGATCCAACGCGACGGCAGTTGCCTCGCTGTGGCTTTCGCTCAGGTGTGTGGAGTAGATCAGATCTGAGGAACCGCCGGCGGCGGGAGCGAGCTTGGTTAGGAAGGCGCGGAGGCTAAGGGAGTTCACCGTGGTGCGGTAGGCGCCGACAGTGGTAGGGAAATCCACTGAGTTGGTCAGCCCCGTCACATAGACGGTGCCCGAAGTGTTGTCGACGGCAATGCCGGATGCGGCGGAGTAGCTGGCCACGGTGGAATCGCGTGTCGTGGCACCGCCCAGATAAGTCAGGTAGTCGAGTGCCGACAAGTCCGGCTTGAGCTTCGCGATGAAGGCGGATACACACGGGCTGGGGCTGGTGCACCGCTGGCTACTCTGGAACGCATTTGGGGTTGTCGTCATCCCGGCGCCCGTGGAGCCGGTGACAAACACACTCCCGGCGGCGTCAACCACCAGCCCGGAGGTGATCTGGTCGCCCCGGCCGCCGAGAAACGTTGAATGGAGGAGCCCCTTCCCCTCGCACTGCCTGGGCACGGCGGCGACGCATGCATTTGGGTCGAGTTCGCTGACGAAAAGGTAACGATCGTAGTTGCCTGTGGCCGGAGTCTGCTGATATGCCCCGGGGGTCGTGGGAAATGTCCTCGCGTAAGTCGCTCCGGTCACATGGATCCTGCTTGAGCTAACAGCAATTCCCGTCCCCATGTCGCTCCCGCCGCCCAGGTAAGTCGAGTAAACGAGTGAGCCGAGGCCGGCAAGTCTGGTGTCGATCTCGGTCGCGAAGGCATTTCTAGAGCCCACGGCGCTCGCAGGGCTAACGCTTGAATTCGCCCCGGTGTTCAACGAAGACTGGTAGGCGTTGATGGTGACCGGGAAATCGAGCGAATTCGTGCTGCCGGTGACGTACACCTTGCCGTTGCCGGGGTCGTCCCTATCAACTGCGATCGCGGAAACAGAGTCGACGCGGACGAGGTCCTCGTCATTGCCAGCGTAAGGGATGGTGGCCGTCCCGCCAAGAAAGGTCGAGTAGAGAAGCGCGGATCCGGTGGGGTTGAGGGCGGTAACAAAAGCATCCGGTGGGAAGCCCCTCTCCCCCGATAATCCAGCCTTCATCGATACCGGCCGGTATGCCTTGTCCAGGGTCACCGGGAAGTCGGGCGAGTTGGTCGAGCCCGCGAGATAGACGTTGCCCTCGGCGCCAACGGCGACCGCCGTGGCCCAGTCGCTAAAAGAGCCTCCGAGATACGTGGAGTATTCCAGGCTCTTGCCGTCGGGTTTGATTTTGCTCACGAAGGCATCCAACGAATAGCCATCCCCTTTGTATTGGGGCTGGAAGGCCTCCTTGGTCGGAAATGTTGGTGAGCTCGTCCACCCGGCCACGTAGGCGCTCCCCGCAGCGTCCACAGCGATCCCAGCGGGTTCAGCCTCGCCCAGAAAGGTTGAATAGATGAGCACCGGGTCGATCACCAGGGCCTTGCCCGGATCATGCGCACCCACGGTGAAGGTCACCCGGTCGGCGCCCTGGAGAGCGAACCCCCCATCCACCGGGCGCTTCGAAGCGCCATCCTGCTGGTAGAGCTGCGGCTTGTGGTGCCGGACCTCCCCGGCGTTGGTCTTGATGACCAGGTCACCTCCGCCGTCGATGGACAGCCCGGTGGCTCCCGTCACGGTGAGAGCGATCTTCGATGGGTCGGCATCCCGGGCAACGACGAAGTCGTATTCCAGCTGCCCGTTCTTCCCGTAGAAGAAGAGATCCACGCCGGGGTAGAGGCCTCGGTAGGCAACGGCCCCATAGCTGGGAATCCCGGTGTGCCACTGCTTGGGGACGTTGCCGATCAGGTAGTTGCTCTTCCCGGGCAGCTCGCCCACGGCCTCGACCACGGGATTGGGATTGGCCCCCTGGAACCCCAGCCGCAGGGCGGCCTGCTCCTGCTTCTCCGGCGCCTTGGGCCGGCCGCTGGATCGCGGATCAGGCTTATGGGGTGCCGAACTCTTGGTGAGCAGGAACACCGCCTCGGTCGGAGTCAGGAAGAGGGTCTGACCGCCGCTTCGAGAGATGTACTTGACCTGCGGATCGGTCTGACCGCGGTTGGACTCGAACGACACTCCGAGCTTCCCGAAGGACTCACGGGCTCTGGCCTCGACATCCGCCTTGGGCGCGGCCGCAGAGGGGGCCGGCGTGCTGGCCGAGACAGGCAACCCCGGAGACGATGGCAGGTGTATCGCAGAGGCGCCGAGCACCAACACCACGGAGAGCCACGCGCGTCTTCTGGGACCACCGTGCAGCACTGCCCTCATCAGCATTAGCTATCGCCCCTGGCGTGAGGACCTGCCGGAGGACGTGGCACCGCCGTGGTGGGCGGCACCTATCTCCAGACTGAAGCCGTGCCCGGAGTCACCCGCGCAGAACGGAGATGTGAAGCCCATGGAGATCAGTATGGGATCGTCGGACATTGATTACATCCGTCGAACCCCCTTAACCCTTCGCCGATGCATTTTGTGGGAGTCTAGAGCCCTGATCTGATCGGGGACAGGGTCCACCGGGCCGGTTCGTTGAACGATAGAGACGCGCCCCAGTTTACAATCTTATACTGACTTGGAATGCCTGCACTGATCGATCCCGCCGAGTTGATCGATGCTCATGAGGTCGCCCGCCTGCTGAGGCTGAGCCGTCCCAACTCAGTGTCGGTCTACTTGCACCGGTATCGGGACTTCCCGCGGCCCGTCGTCGACTCGGGGCGGAGCAACGCCCGCCATTGGCTGCGCGGAGAGATATTGGCGTGGGCGTCAGTCCGCGGACGCCCGGGCCCGGACCCGGTTCCCGAGGAAGGATCCCTCCAGGTTCGTGAGCTCCCAGCTCATCGCGAGCCACCGGCCGGCCGGGCAGCGCCGCTCTCCAGCGCCACCCTGGTCGGTCGCGACCGGGAGATGGCAGATGTGGCTGAGGCGATGAGCAGCGGACGCATCGTCGTCGTCACCGGTCCGTCGGGGGTGGGCAAGACCAGTCTCATGCGCGAGCTCGGCGGCCGGACCGGCGGGAGCTATGAGGACGGGGCCGCGC
>JBHELP010000029.1:0-2736 GCA_046263035.1 Candidatus Dormibacteria bacterium
CTTCCCGGCCAGGTCCCAGCCGTGCATGTCGGGGAGCAGCCCGTCGATGATCACGGCGGCGAGCAGGGCGTCGTCGGCGAGGGCGACAGCCTGCTCGCCGTTGGTTGCGTCAACGGTCGTCAGGCCGGCGGTGTGGAGTGCATGGCGCAGGAAGGTGCGGGTGAGCTCGTCGTCCTCGGCCACAAGGACCCGGGACGGGACGCTCTGTTCCACGTCCGGATCGAGTGTGGGGTCTAGCGCTCCAGGTGGGCGCATTCCAGCTCGTCGTGGTGACAGGCGCAGGTGACTGAGGTCTCCACCAGGCGCAGCTGACCGTCGGGATAGTGAAGGCCCTGACCCGCCTCGCAGCGGCCCACCTCGGCGCCAAGGACATACACCGGTTTCCCGTCGACCTCTGCCCAGGCGACCATGTTGGGGAACCCGGCACGGACCATCCGCTCCGCCTCCTCCACCGAGGAGGCCCGGTGAAGGGGCCGGTGGCCGATGGACGTGCGGTAGGAGCCATTGTCCAGGTCGGGCTGGTCACCCGGTGTGTCGGCGAGGAGGGCGGTGACCGCCCCAGGAAGCAGCCGGACGCCCGTCTCGGTGAGCCGCCGGGTCAAACTTCCCGATGTGTCGTCGGGCCGTACGGGGACCGCGGCCTGGGCCAGCACCGGCCCGCCGTCGACCTTGGGAACGGCCCGGTGGAGGGTGATGCCCGAGGTGGACGCCCCGTCGGCGATCGCCCAGTACACCGGCTCGGGGCCTCGGTACGCGGGCAGCAGGCTGGGGTGAACGTTGAGCCAGCCGTGGCGGGCGGCGGCGAGGACCCGCGACCGCACGATCTGGTTGAAGCTGGCCATGATCACGCCCTCGGGAGCCAATCGGGCGATGTCGAGAAGCGAGTGCTCGTCGTTGATCCGCCACAGCCGCAACAGGGGGATGGACAGGTGGTCGGCGATCTGGCTGAGCGCGTTGTCGCCGAGGATGGCCTCATGGGCGCCCGGGCTGGTGATGATGCCGACGAGCTCGACGTCGGTGGCGAGAAGGGCGAGCAGGAAGGCGAGGCTGAAATCGGAGGGCAGGCCTGTGAACATCACGCGGGGACCAGCACCGCGCTCGGCGGCGCCCTCAGGCGGGGGCAGCACCCTGTCGGGGATGAAGCTGAAGACCTCGCGACCCCAGAGGTCGCGACTGACGGCGTCCAGGTAAGCGGAGGTCGTCGCCATCCGGGCATGCTACCGGGGTGGACGCGGGCCGGGCGGCATGAGCGTGCCCGGGCCCACCAGGCCCTCGCGTCGCAGGCTGTCGAGGGCGGCCTCGACGGCGCCCGGGGGGCGTGCTGCGGGCACCTCCGCGACCCGCCGGCGCAACTCCGCCACCGTCCGTGGCGGTCGCTCGCCGAGCACCGCGGCAAGGATGGCTCCGCGCAGGCGGCGCACGGTGCCGGCGTAGGGCGCCTGGCGGCGGGGCGGCGGTGGGGGAGGCGCAAAAGCAAGGCGGGCTCGGGATCCGCAGCCGCTGCCCAGGGGACACCCGGAGCACCGCGGCCGGGCGCGGCAGTGGAGCGCGCCCACGTCGAAGAGTGCCAGGGTGTAGTGGCGCGCCGTCATGCCCGGGGGGCGACCCCTGTCAAGCGCGGTGTCGAGCACCGTCTCAGGCAGCTCATGGGCCTCGGCTCCCAATGATGCCCGGGCGGCGACCCGGGAGAGGTTGACCTCACGCGGCGGTCCACAGGGCCGCTCCCAGGACAGTGTGAGCAGGGCTCGGGCGATGTAGGCACCCACACCGGGAAGGCCGCGCAGACCTCTCTCGTCCGTGGGCCAGCCCCCGGAGGCCAACCTGGCAGCGCACTGGTGGAGGTGGAGTGCCCGGCGGGGATATCCCAGTCCCTGCCAGGCGCGGAGGATGTCTTCCAGAGGTGCCGCCGCACATGTCCCGGCATCCGGCCATCGCTCCATGAAGGCCGACCAGCGTGGCTCCACCCGGGCCACCGGTGTCTGGACCAGCATCATCTCGCTGACCAGGATCGCCCAGGGATCGCGCGTGGCCCGCCACGGCAGTGCGTGCCGCCCATGTCGCTCATACCATTGGGGAAGAGGATCGCTCCACATCACCGGCTCGGTAGGGCACGGCGCGCCTGGGCCACCGATTTGGCACACTCCGCCTCATGGCACGTCATACGGTCACGCTCATCCCCGGTGACGGAGTCGGTCCCGAGGTCAGCGCGGCCGCTCGACGGGTCATCGACGCCACCGGTGTGGACATTGAGTGGGAGGTGCATGACGCCGGCGTTGGTGTCATCGAGAAATACGGAGATCCGCTGCCCGCGCATGTGCTCGAGTCGGTGCGGCGCAACCGGGTGGCCATCAAGGGACCGCTCACCACGCCGGTCGGCAAGGGGTTCCGCAGCGTCAACGTTGCTCTTCGCAAGCAGCTCGACCTCTACGCCCTGGTGAGGCCCTGCCGGTCATACCCGGGGGTTCGATCCAAGTACAGCGACATCGATCTTGTCATTGTTCGCGAGAACACGGAGGACCTGTACGCGGGCATCGAGTTCGCCGAGGGTGAGAGCTCCACCAGCGATGTCATCGACGTCATCGATCGGGCGGCCTCGACCACGCTGCGCCGTGACAGCGGCATCAGCATCAAGCCGATCAGCATATTCGCCACCGAGCGGGTCTTCCGCTTCGCGTTCCGGTACGCCCTCGCCAATGGGCGCCGCAAGGTGACCGCTGTGCACAAGGCGAACATCAT
>JBHELP010000030.1:0-12908 GCA_046263035.1 Candidatus Dormibacteria bacterium
CCCTCGGCGTCAACGGCAGCGGCAAGACGACGACGCTGGGCAAGCTGGCCCACCGCCTCACCTCCGAGGGGCGCAGCGTTCTCATCGCCGCCGCGGACACCTATCGGGCGGCTGCGATCGACCAGATGCGCGTGTGGGCCGAGCGCAGCCGGACGGCGGTCGTCGCCCATCAGCCGGGGGCCGATCCCGGCGCCGTCGTCTATGACGCCATCGAGGCCGGCATCGCCCGGCGGATCGACGTGATCCTGGTGGACACCGCGGGCCGCCTGCACACCAAGGCCAACCTCATGGCCGAGCTCGAGAAGATCCGCCGGGTCGTCGTACGCTCCCTGCCCGGCGGTCCGCAGGAGAGCCTCCTGGTCATCGAGGCCCCCACAGGCATGAACGCCATGGCCCAGGCCCGGGCCTTCCATGAGGCCATGCAGCTCACCGGGATCGTGCTCACCAAGCTGGACGGCAGCTCGCGGGGGGGCACCGTCCTCGCCATTGAGGAGGAGCTCGGTGTCCCCGTCAAGCTGGTGGGGATGGGGGAGGGAATCGACGACCTCAACGTCTTCGACCCCGGCGCCTATCTGGACGCCCTCTTCGCCGGACTCCTGGAGGCGGCCGTCTAGCGCCGGCGACCCGCATACGGGTACCATGTCCAGGCTTTGGCCTTGACAGCTCCGCCCGACCCCTCGGGGCGCGCGGTGGGATCCATGGACCTGCGGGTGCATCGCCAACTCCTGCTCGACGTCTATGGACCACTGCTCACCGATCACCAGCGGGAGGCCTGCGGGCTGCACCTGGACGAGGACTGGTCGGTCACCGAGCTCGCGGACCATTACCGATGCAGCCGCAGCGGCGCTCACGACCTCGTGCGACGGGCGCTTGCCCAGCTGGAGCACTACGAGAGCCGGCTCGGTCATGCCGCCGAGCTCACCCGCCGCGATGCCCTGAGGCACAGCTCCGTGACCGGCTGAGCCGGGTGACCGGAGAGCCCCATGTTTGATGCGCTGTCGGATCGGCTGACGGGAGTCTTCAAACGCTTCAGCGGCCGGGGGAAGCTGACCGCGGAGGACGTCGAGGCCGGGCTTCGCGAGGTGCGGCTGGCCCTCCTCGAGGCAGATGTCAACTTCAAGGTGGCCCGCGCCTTCATCGACCGCATCCGCGAACGCTCGGTGGGGGAGGAGGTCCTCCAGTCGCTGACGCCCGGTCAGCATATCGTCAAGATTGTCAACGACGAGCTGGTCGCTCTCCTCGGCAGCGAGCAGCGCAAGCTCAGGTATCAGTCCCAGCCGCCGACCGTGATCATGCTGGCGGGGCTGCAGGGCAGCGGCAAGACGACCACGGCGGCCAAGCTGGCGCTGGCGATCCGCCGTGAGGGTCACCGGCCGCTGCTGGTGGCCGCCGACATCCAGCGACCCGCCGCGGCCCAGCAGCTGGAACGGCTGGGCAAGGACAACCAGATTCCCGTCGTCATGCCCGACGGCACATCGAAACCGCCGCGACTGTGCTCGCGCGGCGTTGAGGAGTCCCGCCGGCTCAATTGCGACGTGGTCATCCTCGACACGGCGGGGAGGCTGCAGATCGACCAGGCCATGCTTGCCGAGCTGCAGGAGATCCGCCGACGGGTCCGGGTCAGCGACACCCTGCTGGTGGTCG
The DNA here is from genome assembly GCA_046263035.1 of Candidatus Dormibacteria bacterium. Classification (GTDB taxonomy): domain Bacteria; phylum Chloroflexota; class Dormibacteria; order Aeolococcales; family Aeolococcaceae; genus JBHELP01. The sequence continues at coordinate 1,645 of JBHELP010000030.1, forward strand.
ACGCCATGACCGGCCAGGAGGCCGTCAACGTCGGCCGGGCGTTCGAGGATGCCGTGGGGATAGACGGGGTGATCCTGACCAAGCTCGACGGTGATGCCCGGGGCGGGGCGGCCCTCTCCATGCGCGAAGCCATCGGCAAGCCGATCATGTACTGCGGCGTCGGTGAGAAGCCGGCCGATCTGGAGCCCTTCCAGCCCGAGCGCATGGCTTCCCGCATCCTGGGCATGGGCGACGTTCTCAGCCTTATCGAGAAGGCGCAGCAGCACGTGGACGCCGCGGAGGCTGAGCAGACCGCCGAGCGCCTCTTCGCCGGTCGCTTCACCATGGAGGACTGGCTCACCCAGATGCGCCAGGTGCGAAAGATGGGTCCGCTGGAGGGCATCCTGGGCATGCTGCCGGGAGGCCGCGATGCGCTCAAGCAGGCCGGGTCGGCCATGCCCAGCGAGACCGATCTCTCCCGGATGGAGGCCATCGTGCTCTCCATGACCCCGCGGGAGCGCAGCCACCCGGAGATCATCAAGGGATCTCGACGCAAGCGCATCGCCATGGGCAGCGGCACCGGCACCTCGGACGTCAACCGTTTGCTCAAAGGCTTCGCACAGATGCAGGCCATGTTCAGGATGACCGGGGGCAGCAAGGGGTCCAAGGGCAAGGGCAAGCTGGGTCAGGCCCGAATGATTCGAGAGTTGCAGAAGAGCATGAAGGGTATCGATCCGTCGCAGCTGGGCCTCCCCCAGGGCTGACGGACGACAGGAGGAACACGTGGTCAAGATCCGTCTCAAGAGGATGGGGGCCAAGAAGCGCCCCGTCTATCGAATCGTCGTCGCCGACTCGCGCAGCCCGCGGGACGGGCGCTTCATCGAATCCATCGGCGTGTACGACCCGCTACCCGACCCGCCCAGGATCACGGTCGACTCCGAACGGGTTCAGGAGTGGATTCGCAAGGGAGCCCGGCCCACCGACAGCGCCCGGCACATCCTCGAGCGCGAGGGCATCCTGCCGCGCTCGCCCCGGCCGGTGCTCGAAACCCGCGGCAACGGCTCAGGGCAGGAGCGGTCACCGACCGCCGTCACCGCTCCCGGCGACGGTCCGGCGGAGGTTCCGGCCGCAGAGGCGGCGCACCCAGCGCCGGAGCCATCAGCGGCAGGCGGCGCCGCCCCGGCGGCCGAGGCCTCCTCCTCCGAGCATTCGAACGGGTCTGGGGAGGACGCGGATACCGGAACGGCCGAGGGCGGCGTGGTGTCGGATGCCGGACCGGCGGAGGTTGAGGCGGACGGCACGGGCGGTGAGTGAATACGAAGACCTCTGCCGGTTCATCGCCGAGCACATCGTCAGGGATCGGGAGGCGGTGTCGGTGACGGCCGAGCCTCGCGGCCGCAACACCGTGATCGAGCTCTGCGTGGCCGAGGAGGACAAGGGAAAGATCATCGGGAAGGGGGGGCGCAACATCGATGCCCTCCGGGCCGTGGTCCGTGCCGCCGGGCTGCGCCGCCACAAGCGCGTGCAGGTGGAGCTGGGCGGGTAGTGATACCGGACAGCGAGCCCACGCCGGCACTGCATACCGCCGAGCCCACGCCGGCACTGCATACCGCCGAGCCCACGCCGGCGCTGCATGCCGCCGAGCCCACGCCGGCGCTGCATGCCGCCGAACCCACGCCGGCGTTGCGTGCCGCTCAGGTGCGTCGGCCCCACGGCGTGCGCGGTGAGGTGCGCCTGATTCCCCTGGGCGGGGACCCCGGCCGTTTCAGGCCGGGGCTGCGCCTCGCCATCGAGGGCGGAACCGTCCCGGACGCCGGGGTGACCGGCTCACAGCGCGGGGCGTATGGGGCCGTGGCGCCCGCATCGGCGGGCGACGGCGATCCCGGAGCGCACGAGCGGCGCGAGGTCACCATCGCCTCGGCACGTCCTCTCGAGGACGGAGACGTCCTGGTGACCTTCTCGGGCGTGGACAGCCGCGACCAGGCCCAGGCGCTCACCGGTGCCTACCTCTGCGTCGGCGGTGCCGACATCCGGCAGCTGGGTGCCGATGAGTGGTTCGTCCATGAGCTTGTGGGTCTGCGGGCGCTCACCCCCGCCGCGGAATCGCTGGGAACGGTGAGCGACGTCGAGGAATACCCCGGACAGGACATGCTGGTCGTCTCCGGGCCGGCGGGGGAGCGGAGATTCCCCATGGCCCGGGCATTCATCGAGCGAGTCGACATCGCCGCCGGGGTGGTGGTGGTAACGCCGTGGGAGGAGGCGTGATGCGCTTCGATGTGCTGACCATCTTCCCGGGTGTCTTTCCGGGACCTCTGGGTGTCGGCGTGGTCGGCCGCGCGATCGATCGGGGCGTCCTGTCCCTGCACGTCCACGACCTTCGCGACCACACCGACGACCGCCACCGCCAGGTCGACGACGAGCCGTTCGGGGGCGGCGCCGGCATGGTGCTCAAGGCGGCGCCGATCATCCGCGCCGTCCGCCACCTGCGTGAGGGCGTGCCGAGGCTCCGCGCCGTGCTCCTCTCGCCACAGGGGCGCCGCTTCGACCAGCGGGTGGCCGCCGAGCTGGCCGGCGAGGCTGCCGTGCTCCTGGTGTGCGGGCGCTACCAGGGCGTGGACGAGCGGGCCCGAGAGGAGATCGGCGAGGAGATCTCGGTGGGTGACTACGTCCTGAGCGGCGGTGAGGTGGCGGCCATGGCGGTCATCGAGGCCACCGCCCGGTTGGTCCCGGGGGTGGTCGGCAGCCAGGAGTCCCTGCGCAACGAGACCTTCGCCACCGGTGAGCGGTCCACCGGCTTCGAATCGCCCCTCTACACCCGTCCTGCGCGCTTCGAGGACCAGGAGGTCCCGGCCGTGCTTCGCAGCGGTGACCATGCCGCCATCGAGTGGTGGCGGCGTGAGGAGGCCGAGCGTCGGGTCAAGTCTTGGCGGCCTGATCTGATACGGTCGCCCACCGGCCCTGGAGGTGCCTCGTGAACGTCATTGATCTGCTTCAGCGTGAGCAGGAGAAGCCAGAAGTACCCGTGCTCCGCAGTGGTGACACGGTGCGCGTCCACGTCCGGGTGGTCGAGGGCACCCGCGAGCGGATCCAGGCGTTCGAGGGCGTGGTCATCGCCATAGGGGGCAGGACGGGAGCAGATACCAGCTTCACGGTCCGCCGCATCTCCCACGGCGTCGGCGTCGAACGGACCTTCCTCGTCCATTCGCCTCGTCTCGACCGCATCGAGGTGCTCCGTCATGGCGATGTCCGTCGCGGCAAGCTCTTCTACCTGCGAGACAAGGTGGGCAAGCGCGCCCGCATCCGGGAGCGACGTGAGCCCATAGGTGGCAGCGCCATGGTCTTCAGGCGCGACGGCGCAGGGAGGGCGGACGGCGGAGCTGACGTCAGCACCGGCGCTCCTGAGGAGGCCGCCACAGGGGGCACGGCCGCGGCGGCCACCGGGGCCGCGACTGCCACTACCGCGGCTGCCACAGAGGACACGGCCGGGAGTGCCACCGGGGGCACGGCCGGGAGTGCCACCGGGGTCACCGTCGAGGCCGATTCCGTGGGGGAGGAGACGTCTGTCCAGAGTGGGGAGGCAGTCCCCTCGGCTGGAGACGGCGCCGGAGCGGTGGCAGAGCCCGACGGAGCGCCCGAAGGCGAGGGTGCCACCACAGAGACAAACGCACCGGATGCGTCCGAGCCGGCAACCGCCAAAGCCACTGCCTCCAAGAAGTCAGGCGCCAGGAACGGCTGAACCCCGGGGCGACACCGCCGGCGGTGTGCCGCCGCCTCGGCCCCTCCGGCAGCGCGTTGGTCAGGCGGGCGAGGCCGCCGCACTGGGGCACCTGCGCCGGCATGGGTACACCATCCTGGCCACCGACTGGCGCTGCCCCCTGGGACAGATCGACATTGTCGCCGAGACGGCCGGGACACTCGTTGTCATCGAGGTGAAGGCGAGACGGAGCATGGCGTTCGGGCCGCCCCAGGAGGCCGTCGACCGCCGCAAGCAGCGCAAGCTTCGCCTTCTGCTGGAATCCTACCGGTCGGCGACGGGCCGGCAGCACCAGCCCTGCCGCATCGACGTCATCGCCGTTCGCCTGGACGCACAGCTGGCTGTACGTGCCTGTGACCACATCCCCAACGCGGTGAGCGGCTGAACGCCGGCGAGGATTGATGAGGCGAGGACCCCCGCAGGTGCCACACGAGCCGTCGGCACCACGCCCCACCTCCGCTGCCACGCGCGCCTTCCGGCGCCACACCCACACAGCACAATAGGGGGAGGGAGATAGCGGCTCCCTGGGGCTGCCAGCGTCGCTACAGGCGGGCTCTTGGAACCTCTTGGTTAGCCGCCTTAAGGCTAGCTAACCAAGTATCGTCCTGCCGACAGTGGATAACGCGGATCCGGCACAGGGTGGCCGGCAAAGCCACCATAGTTCCGAAACCGGACGAGGCTCGCCCACCGCGGGGCGGGGAAGGTTGACCCGGCGCTGGAAAATCCTTGTGTCCGCCGCGCTGCTCGTCTTGGTCGCCGGCAGTTCTGGCGGGTTCTGGTGGCTACGACATTTCGACGCCGTGGCGTTGGGGGGCTACGGCCATTTCCCTGGCTTTGAAGAAGCAGACGCCGCGTTCGGCCAGAACTCGAACCTCGTTGTCGCGTATCAAGAGGGAAGGCCGTACGAATACGCCTTCACGATCCGTAATCAAGGGCGGCTGACCGTAACAGTCACGGATGTACCCAACAGTGCCTTCCCTGCTGATGGCTTCCGAAAGCGCGAGGTGCTCATTGGTCCGCGCGGTCGGTTGGACGCGCATGCATTGGAGGGGTTGATTCCCTTTCAGCCCTTCTCGCTTGAGCCGGAGGAGGAGCGGGCGCTCATATTCCGGGGAATCTTTGCCAACTGTGATGCTCATACTAGCGGCTTCGGCATCGAGCGCCAGGAGCTGCATTACAAGGTTCTTGGGGTCGAGAGGACGCAATGGTTGCGGTTGCGACAGCCGCTTTCCTTCTTCGGTGCCGGGCCCAGCACTCCACAATGTCCCCTTCTGGAATGGAGAGGGGGGCTTCTCAATCCTAGGTCGGTGCGACACGCCCTGCTCGCTGAGGATACGCTCGCCTTCACACACGCCGACCTTTCATACCAGCTCACCTTGTCGTCATACAAGTACGTGAGTCCCTCAACCTGTCGATCCCACGGACAACCCGAGATGGCCCAGGGGGCCCCTGTCGGGATAACCATAGTGGCCAAGGGCCCCGAGCATCCGGAGCCTCCGATGGCGTTGCGCCTCATCATGAGCGATCCCACGGGTACTCACAGTAGCCCCCTTTTTTTCGACACCACCCCAACGAGGTTCGAGAAGATATGCGCGCCGGCCTCACCGCTACAGGTCGAAGATCTGAGGCCCGGGGGGGTGTTCATGTTGGCCGGTACAGCTCAGCCATTGGCTGTTTCGCCCACCGCCGCGATGGTGCACGTAGCCGTCGAAGAAGGGACCAACTACCGGGAGGTGGGCACCCTCCGGCTCGCTCTCCCCCTCGGGCGCGAACCCGTTCCACCAGCCGAGTAGCGACGCAGGGGCGGGGATTGATACCCGTCCGCACCGCTGACGCATCCAGCCCGGCGTAAGTTCGTGACCCGGGGGAGAGTTTGTCGTGAGCCAGCCGGGGAACTTCCTTGGCCATTGACAGCTGTCTTTGAGCGTGAGTGCAACTGCCCAGTCGCCGTACCCGCCGAGGTGTTGCCGATGGACAGCGTGTATATCTCTCTACTATACTGGCGCCATGATGTCGATCTCCGGTCGCGTAGCCGCTCGCCGGCCTCCACGGTGAGTGGGCCCTGTCGGTGGGGTCGCGGCGTGGAGGCGGGCATGGGCGTGGGCTCCCCGAGTTCGAATGGGATGAGCACAATGAAGACAAGCTCCTGCGCAACCACGGCGTCTCGGCTGCTGAAGCCGAGCAGTGTTTCGCGAACTCCCACCCCGATCCGCGCAGGGTCGCCGACGCCATGCTGATGCTCGGCATCACCGACTGCGGCCGGATGCTTCTCCTCGTCTACGAACAGAAACCGGATGGCATCGTCCGCGTCTACAGCGCGCGTGAGCAGACCGGAAAGGAGCGGCGTACCTTCCGCCGACTCGCCCGATGACCCGCGATCGTCACCATGCCCTGCTCGATCGCGATTGGGCCGACGCGTGGGAGTCCCTGCCCGAGGCTCCGCCCTTGGTGCCACGTCCCAAGACGGCGCAGATCACTCTGCGCATCCCGACGCGCCTGCTCGCCCGCATCAAGGCGGTGGCGGCAGCGAAGTCGCTGCCATATCACGCGCTCGCTCGCGCCTGGCTCATCGAGGCGCTGCGCACCTCCGCGATCCCGGTCAACAGCGCCCTGGCGGACGAGCCCCAGGCCGAGCAGCTGAACATCAAGCTCGACAACGACACCCTCGACGATCTCAAAGAGCGGGCGGATGAGTTGCGACGCCCCTACCACCGCCTCGCCCGTGAGTGGATCGAAGCCGCGGTCATCAGAGAGGAGGAGAGCCTTGGCATCGACCCAAGGCTGGCCGGACGACCGTCCATGAAGGACCTTATGGTCGATTGATGCGAGGAGCCCGCAGCTGCCACACGCACCTTCGACGCCAATACTCAACCGGCGGCCGGTCTGCTCAAGTAGGGGCATGGCCTCCAGCGCCGCGGTCAGCTCCCTTCGCCGCATCGCGTTTCTTCTCGAGCGCGCTCGAGAGCCCACCTACCGTGTTCAGGCATTCCGCAGGGCCGCCGCCACCGTCGAGAGAATGTCCGAGTCGGAGCTCGAGCTTCGCCTCCGGGAGGGCACCCTTCGCCGCCTGCCCGGCATCGGTGAGGTGACGGCGACGGCCATCGCCGAGGCTCACGCCGGTGAGGTGCCCGTGTACCTGCGCCGCCTCGAGGCCATCGGGGGTCGGTCCGTCGCCGAGGGTGGCGCGGACCTCCGTGCGGCGCTGCGTGGCGACTGCCACACCCACTCCGACTGGTCGGACGGAGGCAGCCCCATACTCGAGATGGCCCGGGAGGCCCGCGACCTGGGCCACGAGTACATCGTGCTCACCGACCACTCTCCCCGCCTGACCATCGCCAACGGGCTCTCGGCCCAGCGTCTCCGCGATCAGCTCGAGGTCGTGGCCCAGCTCAACGTGGAGCTGGCCCCCTTCCGGATCCTCACCGGCATCGAGGTCGACATCCTGGAGGACGGCTCGCTCGACCAGGACCCCGAGCTTCTGGACGCGCTCGACATCGTGGTGGCCAGCGTCCACTCCAAGCTGCGGATGCCGGGGGATGTGATGACGCCACGAATGGTCGCCGCCATCGCCAATCCTCACATGGACATCCTCGGCCACTGCACCGGGCGCCTGGTGGTGGGCAGGGGACGGCCGCCGTCCGAGTTCGACGCCGAGGTGGTCTTCGAGGCCTGCCGCCGCTTTGACGTCGCCGTCGAGGTGAACAGCCGGCCGGAGCGGCTCGACCCGCCCAAACGCTTGCTGCGCCTGGCCGTCGAGGCCGGCTGCAGGATCTCCATCGACACCGACGCCCATGCCCCCGGACAGCTCGATTGGCAGGGCTACGGCTGCGAGCGTGCCGCCGCCTGCGGGGTCGGACCGGAGGCCGTCATCAACACGCGCTCTGCCGCCGAGCTCATCGAGTGGTCGCGAGGTCGGGTCGGGTCGCGTCCACCTGGGCGCCCCTCAGCTGACAGCCCCCGCCGAGGCCATGGCGCGATCCATGAACCTCTGATCTAAACAACTCTGTATGATACGCAGACATGTGTATCCAGGCGAGCACCCTCAGTTGCGCCGTGCGGGGCATTGGTGGCGTGCCCGTCACAGTGGAGGCCGACATCGCCAACGGCCTGCCCAGCTTCACCATCGTGGGGCTCACCGATCGAGCCATCCAGGAGGCCCGGGAGCGGGTTCGGGCGGCGGTTCGCAACACCGGTTTCGCGTTCCCGCCCAGACGCGTCACCGTCAACCTGGCCCCGGCAGAGATGCCCAAGGAGGGCTCCTGCTTCGACCTGGCCATCGCCGTGGCCCTTGTCAGCGCGGGTGACCGAGACCTCTCGCCGGCCGGTGTCGCCTTTCTTGGCGAGCTGACCCTTACCGGCGGTGTCCGGGCCGTCACGGGTGTCCTGCCGATGGCGCGGTGCCTGCGCGACGCCGGTGTGCGCAACCTGGTCGTGGCCGCCGAGAACGGCGCCGAGGCAGCCCTGGTCGACGGTCTCCGGGTGACCCCCGTGGCAAGCCTGGCCGAGTGCGTGGCCCACCTTCGGGGCGCCCTGGTCATACCGGCGGCCGGCTCTCCAGGCCCCTGTGCCGCTCCGTCCGTGGTGGCGGACATGGCTGCTGTCCGCGGTCAGGCGCTGGCCAAGCGGGCCCTGGAGATCGCCGCCGCCGGTGAGCACAACGTGCTCATGCTGGGGCCGCCGGGGTCCGGTAAAACGATGTTGGCGAGGGCCTTCGCCTCGATCCTTCCCGATCTCTCCGACGAGGCAGCGCTGGAGGTGGCCGCCATCTATTCGCTTAGAGGTGCCCTGGAGGAACGGCCGCCCACGGCGGCATGGCCTCCCTTCCGCGCTCCCCATCATTCGGTCTCCCGCGCCGGACTGATCGGCGGTGGCATCGGGCTCGCCAGTCCGGGAGAGATCAGCCTCTCCCACCGCGGGGTCCTCTTCCTCGACGAGATCTGCGAGTTTCCCCGTGGTCACCTCGAGGCGCTGCGCCAACCGCTGGAGGAGCACATGGTCGTCCTGGCCCGCTCGCGCGGCACGGTCGTCCTTCCCGCGGCCTTCACCCTGGTGGCGGCGGGCAATCCCTGTCCCTGCGGGCATCTGGGCGACAGTGGCTGCGCCTGCAGCTGTGACCCCGGCCGGCTGTCCGCCTATCGTGCCCGGCTCAGCGGGCCCGTCCGGGATCGCATCGATCTTGTCCTCCACGTCCCCCGGCAGCCCGCCGCGACCCTCGTCGACAGAACGCCCGCCGAAGCCTCGGCCGCGGTGAGAGAGCGGGTGGAGGCGGCGCGCAGGTTCCGCCGGAGGCTGATCTCGGCGCCGGAGGCGATGGGCGCGGTCCCGGAAAGCCGGCCGACGCCGCCGGCGCTCCGCCTGCTCTCATCGGCGGCGGACCGCCTCAATCTCAGTGCCAGAGCCTTCTTCCGAGTCCTTCGGGTGGCCAGGACCATCGCTGACCTGGCGGCCGAGGACGAGGTGGGCGTGGATGCCATCACCGAGGCCCTTCGCTACCGTCCGGAGGCGGCAGCATGACGCCGCCCTGCCGGTGGCTCACCCGGGGGCAGGCCGGCTGGCCCGGGCAGCTCGAGCACCTGCATGATCCACCGGCAGGTCTGTGGCTGCAGGGCCGTTGCCAACCCGTGTGGCCGGCGGTGGCCATCGTCGGCTCCCGGCGGGCAACGATCACCGGCGTCGACATTGCGCGCAGCCTGGGCCGGGATCTGGGCGGCGCCGGCGTCCAGGTGATCAGCGGCTTTGCACGGGGCATCGACGGCGCTGCTCATGAGGGCGCCCTCGAGAGCGGCGGCACCACCGTGGCCATCCTCGGGTGCGGGCTCGATGTGGTCTACCCGCGGGGCCACGAGGCGCTCCGCCGGCGGATTGAGGCGGCCGGAGCCCTGATCACCGAGGCCGATCCGGGCGCGGCGCCCGAGGCGTGGAGATTCCCGCAGCGCAATCGGCTCATCGCCGCCCTCTCCGCCGCGGTCATCGTGGTCGAGGCCACCGAGCGCAGTGGTGCCCTCAGCACGGCCCGCTGGGCTGCCGACCTGGGCCGTGACGTCCTCGCGGTTCCCGGCTCCATCCGCAGCGATCGAAGCGCCGGGACCAACCTGCTCATCCGCGACGGCGCCCGCCCTCTGCTCTCCGTGGAGGACCTCTTCGAGGCCGTCCCCGAGCTGTCCTCGCGTGCCGCCCACGCCGCCGGTGACGGCCCCGGCGCCGCGGATCCCCTGGCGCCGGTTGGACCCCGGCCCGCCGGCCGGCCGGTCTCACGGCATCGGGGTCCACGTGGATCTGACCGGGCGGTGTTGCCCCCCCACCCCCGCGGGGTCCAGGGGGAGCTCGAGCTTCCCCTCCGTGAGGTTCTCGATCAGCTCGGCACCGACCCGGTGCATCCGGACGAGCTCGGCTCCGCTCTCGGCATCCCGGCCTCCGCCCTGGCCTCGCGGCTCACCGCCCTCGAGCTCGGTGGCGCCATCACCGCGCTCCCCGGCGGCCTGGTGGCCCGAGCCCTCACCGGCGATTGACGGCCGCTCCGCCGCGGTAGAGTTCCGGCCTCCAGCGGCGGGCGCCCCGGTCCCGCCCGGCGCCGAGTCCGTCACACTGTTTGCCCATGTCAAACCGTCTCATCATCGTCGAATCGCCCAGCAAGGCCAAGACCCTGGCCAGGTTCCTGGGCAGCGGCTACACGGTCAGAGCCTCGATGGGCCATGTCCGCGATCTGCCCAAATCCAAGATCGGCGTCGACGTCGAGCACGGCTTTGAGCCTCAGTACGAGGTCATCAAGGGCAAGGAGAAGCCGATCAAGGAGCTGCGGGCCGCCGCCCGCCAGGCGGAGTCCACTCTGCTCGCGGCGGACCCTGATAGGGAGGGAGAGGCGATCGCCTGGCACGTCGCCAAGGCCCTCAACCTCCGTGACCCCGACCGTGTCGTCTTCCATGAGATCACCAAGGGCGCGGTCGAGGCCGCCCTTGCCAACCCTCGCAAGATCGACCGGGCGTTGGTGGAGGCTCAGGAGGCACGGCGGGTGATCGACCGGCTGGTCGGCTACCGGATCAGCCCCTTGCTCTGGCGCAAGGTTCGCACCGGCCTAAGCGCCGGAAGGGTTCAGTCGGTGGCGGTGCGCCTTGTGGTGGACCGTGAGCGAGACATCGAGGCCTTCGTGACCACCGAGTCGTGGACCGTCGATGCACTGCTCACCAAGGACCACGGCGCTCCCTTCCGGGCTCGACTCCTCGCCCGTCGCAGCGCCGGCACGGAGGTCAACACTAAGAGGGACGACGCCGAGAAGCTCGAGCTGGGCGACGAGGAGCAGGCCACGACCGTGGCACGCGAGCTGGGCTTCGACCGGGATGGCAAGCCCGGCAAGGACGCCGCCGCCTTCCGCGTGGCCTCGGTGGAGACCAGCAACACCTCACGGTCGGCGCCCGCCCCTTACACCACCAGCACCCTGCAGCAGGACGCCAGCACCCGTTTGCGCTTCTCGCCGCGCCGGACGATGAGCCTCGCCCAGCAACTCTACGAGGGCGTCGACCTCGGCAGCGCCGGT
>JBHELP010000031.1:0-12452 GCA_046263035.1 Candidatus Dormibacteria bacterium
CGGATGAAGATGGCGGCGTCGCTCCCCTCGCGTACCGATCCTGTGGGGATGAGGCGGGAGATCGCACGGACACGCCGGCTCAACGTGCCCATCGTCATGGCGGCCGCATGCCGGCCGCCCGGGCTCAACCTGCGCATCAACAGGCTGGCACGCCGGCCACGCGGTCTCATTGTGCGCACCGGAGCGGCTGCCGCAGGCCGGCGTGCGGTCTCAACGCACCCATGAGCAGGCTGGGCGCACGTTGCCTGCCCGTCGGCGCCTTTGGGGACATGATGTGTGGGCTCTCCATGGTGGACGTTGATGGGACGTGGGCTGAGACTGAGTGAGGACGATCAGACAGAGAGGAAGCGGCGGACCCCCAGATAGCTGCCGAAGGCTCCAAGTGCCGCGCCGCCGGCGAACAGGCCGCCGACGAGAACGGCGAGATAACCGCCGTCGTAGGGAAGCGTCAGCAGGCTCCCGTGAGCCTGATTGATGATGATTCGATAGCCGGCGAAAACAATGATGCTGGAGAATATTGCCGCCAGCACGCCACCGAGGACCCCTTCCAGGATGAAGGGCCAGCGGACGAACCAGTCGGTGGCTCCCACCAGCTTCATGATCTCGATTTCGGTTCGCCGGATGAAAACCGCGGTGCGGATGGTGTTCATGATGATGACCAGGCTGACGAAGGCCAGGATGAGGGCGAGGCCGGTGCCGACCAGGCCGATGATGAAGATGAAGCTCTGCAGCTTCGGTATCACGTCAGCGTTGTAGTCGGTCCCCGTCGCCTTCTCCACCAGCGGGCTCGCCTTGACCTTGGCATCCACCGGCTGGAGGTCCTTGAGTTGCTTGACCTCCAGGTTGATGGAGGCGGGGAGCGGATTGCTGCCCAACGCCTGGATCTCGGAGTCGAAGCCCAGGCCCCGCCGGGCCGCCTCGTCGACGGCCTGCTCCTTGGTTTCGAAATCCGCCCGGATGACGCGCGGATCGTGCTCCAGCTCGCTCTTGAAATTGCTGATGCTGGCCAGCGAGACGCCGTCCTGGATGTAGACGCGCAGCTTGCTGGCCCGAGCCTGTTGATCCGCAAGAACGGTACCAACCGAATGGGTGAGCAGAAGGGCCGCTCCCACCAGCACCAGGATCAGGCCCATCGTGAACACCCCCGCCATGGAGACCACCAGGTTGCGCCGGAAGTTCTGGCCGGCGCTCAGGAAGGTGAACTTGAGGGCCGCGGTCAGACGTCTCATATCGTGGCCTCCCCGGCCTTGAGATACTGCCCCTCGGCCTCGTCGCGTATCACCCTTCCACCATCGATGGCGATCACTCGGCGGCGCACCAGATCGACGATCTCACGGTTGTGGGTGGCCATGAGAACCGTGGTGCCGCGATGGTTGATCTGGAGGAGCAGCTGAACGATGCCCCAGGAGGTGTCGGGATCGAGGTTGCCGGTGGGCTCGTCTGCGATGAAGATTCGCGGCCGGTGCACCAGGGCCCGGGCGATGGCCACCCGCTGCTGCTCACCACCGCTGAGCTCATCCGGGAACTTGGTGAGCTTGTCCTCGAGGCCGACGATCCAGAGCGTTTCCTCCACCTTTTCCTTGATGTGGCGCTGACCAGGCCGGGTGACCTGCAACGCGAAGGCGACGTTTTGGGAGACGGTGAGCTTGGGGAGCAGCTTGTAGTCCTGAAAGACGATCCCGAACTTGCGGCGTAGCTTGGGCAGCTTGCGCCGGGAGAGCCTGGTGATCTCCATGCCGTCGATGAAGATGCGCCCCGTGGAGCTGGCCTCCTCGCGGATGAGGAGCCGCACCAGGGTGGACTTCCCGGCCCCGCTGGCCCCGACCAGGAAGACGAAGTCGCTCTGATAGATGCCCAGATCGACCTGCTGCAGGGCCAGCGTCCCGTTGGGGTATGTCTTGCTCACCCCGTGGAAGCTGATCACTGGCCGCAGCACCGACTCGGCGGCGTGTGCGCGAGGAGTTGCAAGGGCCACCGTCATAGATTCACCCCGTGTTGATCATCATCGTCAACAGCAGTCGGGCGGAGGACGCAGTCGCGGTCGATGCGCTCATGGAGGTGTCCCGATGCTGCCGGCGGAGTAACTCCGATCCGGCGGCCGGACAACCGGGTCGGAGGTCCCCGGCGGTTCGCGGTAGGACGTGAAGCGAATTGAGACCGATCGAGGACCAGGGGAGTATAGCGTGAAAAAACCGGCGCGACGCACACCGAACGCCGCGGGCCCGTCTCAGCCGTCGGCGGCGGCGCATCCTGTGCAGAGCGTTGTGTCGTCGCGACCCTTGCTCCATCGCGGCCCGGACAGGTGGGTTGACCAACCTCGCGCCGGCTGGGTCGGCACTCCATCACTCGGGTGGCCCGCCGACGGGGTCGCCCGCGCATGGCGCCCGGTGGCCCCTCCTCTGGCTGCCAGGGACGCCCCAATGGCGACCGAGCGCGCGTCTCCATCGCGGCCGATAGACTGTCGCGATTATGAGTGAACTTGCATCGCGAGCCGTCGAACTGTCCCGTAAGGCCACCGAGCTCCAGGAGCATCTTTGACGTTCCGCGGCAGCAGGCCCGGCTCGATGAGCTCGCGGGCCTGATCAACGACCCCAGCCTGTGGGATGACCAGCGGCGGGCGGCCGGCCTGACCCAGGAGGCAGCCCGACTACGCGACGAGATCGGCGGCTGGGAGGCCCTTCGCCGGCGCACCGCCGACGCCTCCGAGATGGCGGCACTGCTTGACGAGGAGCCGGATGACGCGATGGCGGCGGATCTTGCCAGCGAGGTTGCCGAGCTGGAGAAGGAGGTTGGGCGGCGCGAGGTTGAGCTTCTCTTCAGCGATCCTCACAGCGACCATGCCGCTCTGGTCACCGTTCATGCCGGCGCCGGCGGCACCGATTCCCAGGACTGGGCGGAGATGCTGCTGCGCATGTATCTGCGCTGGGCGGAGACCCACGGTATGGACGTGGAGTTCCTCGAGGAGTCCACGGGAGAGGAGGCCGGCATCAAGTCGGCCACCGTGAGATTCGCCGGCAGACACGCCTTCGGGCTGCTCAAAGGGGAGCGGGGGGTGCACCGTTTGGTTCGATTGAGCCCCTTCGATTCCGCCCACCGGCGCCACACCTCATTCGCTCTGGTTGAGGTCACCCCGGAGATCGAGGACGATGTCAGCCTGGACATCAACCCTGACGATGTTCGGGTCGACGTCTTCCGCAGCAGCGGAGCAGGCGGCCAGCACGTCAACAAGACGTCGTCCGCGGTCCGCCTCACGCACATCCCCACCAATGTGGTGGTGACCTGCCAAAACGAGCGCTCGCAGCAGCAGAATCGTGACGTGGCGTGGCGAGTGCTCCGCTCACGGCTGCTGGCCCTCAAGCAGGCGGCTCATGCCGAGCGGCTGGCGGAGTTGAAGGGGGATTCGATGCCGGCGGAATGGGGCAGTCAGAACCGCTCATACGTTCTGCAGCCCTACACCATGGTCAAGGACCACCGAACCGGCGTCGAGGTCGGCAACGCCCAGTCCGTACTGGAGGGCGGTATCGACCCCTTCATCGAGGGCTATCTCCGCCTGGCGCCCAACGGCGCGTAGGCCGCCCGGACGTCACAGCCGCCCCGGCGGTGAACCGTCCCCGGCTATCAGCCGGGCGGTTGTCCAAACCCGCCGGGCGGCGGTTCATAGAGTGAGGCGTCGAGGATTCGGTGTGAGGCGACCTCGCCTATGACGCCGCCCGCCGGCCACACCACGCGAATCTCGCCGGTGACGTCATTTACATCACTCACCTCCACGTCACGCCAGCCACCGGCCACGTAGGCTCTGACAGCCGCCCCGGGAGCCGCACGGCGCCAACCGTCCCCTCGGGGCTCGGCCGTGCCGGAGGTCCCCGCCTCGTCAAAGGAGGTCATGAGCGACCGCCCTGTCACCATTGCCCGCCGCATTCAGCGGTGGTGGACCGGATGCCCTGGCCACGCCTCTACGCGGGGACGCCGCCGGGGGCGCCATGGCACCGCTTGTACTTCCGGCCCGAGCCGCAGGGGCAGGGGGTGTTGCGGCCCACCTTGGCTCCATTCGCAGCTTCGGCATCCGCTCCCCTGGGCCCCGGGGCCGCAGGGTTTGTGGCGCCGGCGCCGGCGTCGGCTCTGGACGTCCCGCCTGGCGAAGCGGCGGCAGCCGCGGTCCGAGGGCCCCGAGCTGCCCCGGCACCGGCCGTCGACGCACCTGGTGCCGGTGAGGCGGCCGCCGCAACCGCAGATGCGGCCGCCTCACCGGCACCGGAGGGGGCCGCCGCCGTGCCGCCTGCCCCTGGAGAACCCGCTGCCGAGCCGTTACCCGTGGCGTCGGCGGCCGCCGCCTCCTGCGCCGCGGGAGCGATGCTCACATGCAGCAGGCGTCGCACGATCTCGGTGCGGATGTCGGCGGTGAGCTCCTCGAAGGTGGCGAAGGCCTCATTCTTGTACTCGATGAGGGGATCCTTCTGGCCGTAGGCCTGGAGCCCGATGCCCTCCCGCAGGTGATCCATCTGGGTGAGGTAGGCGCACCATTTCTGGTCCACGACGTCGAGCATCACCACGCGCTCGGCATAGCGCATGAGCTCGTCCCCGTATTCCTTCTCCTTCTCCTCGTAGCCGGCGGCCATCTCGTCGATGAGGGTGCGCGTGACCTCCTCGAGGGTATCGCCGAGGGTCGCCAGGTCGACTGCCTCCGCCTCGGGCAGGGGGGCCAGCTGACGCATCCGCTCCCACAACCCCTCCAGGTCCCACCCCTCACGGTTTCGGCTCACGCAGAAGAGCGGCACCTCGTCCTGGACGGCGCGCTCCAGCATGCCCATGAAGTTGGAACGCGACTCCACGCCCTCGAGGATCTTGCGCCGTTCGCCGTATATGACCTCGCGCTGCTTGTTCATGACGTCGTCGTATTCGACGACATGGCGCCGGGCGTCAAAGTTGTGGCCCTCGACGCGCGACTGCGCCCCCTCAATCTGGCGGGTCACCATCTTGGATTCGATCGGTTGATCGTCCTGTATGCCCAGCTTCTCCATGATGCCCTGCATCCGCTCACCGCCGAAGACGCGCATGAGGTCGTCCTCGAAGGAGAGGAAGAAGCGCGTCTCGCCGGGATCGCCCTGGCGACCGGATCGGCCGCGGAGCTGGTTGTCGATACGCCGCGACTCATGTCGCTCGGTGCCCACGATGTACAGGCCACCCCTGTCCACAACGCCCTCACCTAAGACGATGTCCGTGCCGCGGCCGGCCATGTTGGTGGCGATGGTGACGGCGCCCTGCCGGCCCGCCCCGCTGACGACCACGGCCTCACGCTCGTGCAGCTTGGCATTGAGGACCTCATGGCGCACACCCCTCTTGTCCAGAAGCCGCGACAGGCGCTCGCTCTTCTCGATGCTGGTGGTGCCCACCAGTATCGGCTGCCCCTTCTCGTGCCGCTCGGCGATCTCCTCAACGGTGGCCTTGAACTTCGCCTCCTCCGTCTTGTAGATGAGGTCCGGCTCGTCCTTGCGAATCATCGGCTGGTTGGTGGGAATCACCACCACGTCCAGCTTGTAAATCTTGTGAAACTCCTCGGCCTCGGTGAGGGCCGTGCCGGTCATGCCCGCCAGCGTGCCGTAGAGCCGGAAGAAGTTCTGGAAGGTGATGGTGGCGACGGTGACGTTCTCCTGCTGGACGCGGACCCCCTCCTTGGCCTCGATGGCCTGGTGAAGACCGTCGGACCAGCGCCTCCCCGGCATGGTGCGACCGGTGAACTCGTCGACGATGACCACCTCGCCGTCGCGGACGATGTAGTCCTTGTCGCGCAGGTACAGCGCGTGCGCCTTGAGAGCCTGGTTGATCTGGTGCGCCTCGGCCACCTGCTCGATGTCATAGATGTTGGTGAAGCCCGTCCACTTCTCGATCTTGGCTATGCCCTCGTCGGTGAGCGCCGCCGACTTCGTCTTCTCGTCGATGGTGTAGTCGGCCTCGCTGTCGAGCCGGGGGATGAGCCGGGCGTACGTGTAGTACTTCTCAGTGGGCTCGTCGCCGGTGCCACTGATGATCAGTGGCGTCCGGGCCTCGTCGATGAGGATCGAGTCCACCTCGTCGACGATGGCGTAGTTGAGCCGGCGCTGCACGCAGCTGTCGATGGTCGGCGCGATGTTGTCGCGGAGGTAGTCGAAGCCGAGCTCGTTGTTGGTCGCATAGGTGATGTCGGCCGCATAGGCTTCCCGGCGTGTGCAAGGCCGCAGATGCTGGAGGCGCGGATCCGGATGGCTCTCGTCAAGGTAATCGGGGTCGTAGAGCAGCGACATCTCCTGCGCGATGACCCCGACGGACATGCCCAGCGCCCGGTACAGGGGCCCATTCCACCCGGCGTCACGCCGGGCCAGATAATCGTTCACGGTGACCAGGTGGGCGCCCCGTCCCTCCAGCGCCCGGAGGTAGAGCGCAAGGGTCGCCACCAGTGTCTTCCCCTCACCGGTGCGCATCTCGGCGATCTTCCCCTCGTGGAGGACCACGCCACCGATCAGCTGCACGTCGAAGTGGCGCATGCCCAATGCCCGTCGGGACACCTCGCGCACCACGGCGAATGCCTCGGGGAGAAGCTCGTCGAGGTCGCGCCGGCGCTGAGCCCTGGCCTCTGCCGCCTCCATGCGGGCGATGTCGATATCCTCCTCGTCACCGCTGTCGAGGTCGGCGGCGGCCGCCTGGCCCTGGCTGGTGTCGTCCGCCTCCACGCCGAGCCTCTCATGGAACTCGGTGGTCTTGGCCTTCAGCTCCTCATCGCTGAGCGCCTCCATGGTGGGCTCGAGCTGGTTGATCCGCTCCACAAGACGGTAGTGGCGGCGGAGCTCATGCTTCATGGGGTCGCCAAGCAGTCCGGTCCAACCGAACAGCAGGGTCACCAGGGACATGTCAACCTATGATAGAGGGGCGTGGCGCCACACTCGGCCCTGAGCCGGGCCTGAGGGTAGGGTCTTGCTATCAGGCCTCGGCTTCGGCGGCCGCGTGGCCGTCGTCATGGCCACGGTGCTGGCCGACCCGCTCCTTGCGCCTGAGCACCTGCCTGTCGGCCTTGTCAATGACCCTGTCGATGGCCTCCTGAATCGTCTTCCCCTCGGCCTTGACGGCAAGTCGGGTGTGGTGGATGTGGACGATCACCTCGGCGGCACAGCAGGGAATGCGGTTCTCGTCATGGTCAATGAGCAGGCTGACGTCGTGAAGGTTGGCATGGCGCTCCAGGCGCTGAAGCTTCCTCTCCGCATAGCTGATCATGGGGGCCGCCAGGGGACGGCGGGCCGTCACGGTGGCACTCATCGGGGGGCAGTATAGGGCCGCCGCCTCAGGGGACCGCGGCCAGGACGGCCGTTTCGACCCGGGCCGCGCCGCCCAAGTGCAGGGCATCGGCGGCGGCCTGGGCGGTGGCCCCCGTGGTCAGCACGTCGTCCATCAGCCAGACGGTGGCTCCAGCCAGCGAGGGGCCCTGCCAGGCGAAGCACCCCTCGACGTTGCGCCAGCGCTGCTGCTCATCATGGCCGACCTGCGGCGCCGTGTCCCGGGTGCGGACCAGCTGGGTGGACAGAGGCAGGGAGGCGGCCTCTGCCAGGACGACGGCCATCACCGCCGCCTGGTTGAATCCGCGCTGGCGGCGGCGACGCCGGCCCAGCGGTACCGGGACCACGATGTCCGGATCGATCAACACGCCGGCGCGCAAGCGGGGCGTGGCCAGCCGGGCGAGGGTCTCGACCGCCGGTCGCTCCCCGCCGTACTTGGCACGGTGGACGATGTGCCGCACCGGGTCGTCAAAGGTGTAGGCCGCCGTCACACCACCATGCCGGTCCAGACGGGCAGCAGGCTGCTCGAGCCGGTCCAGCTCGGCCGCACAGGCGGGACAGATGACCCACTCACCGGCGATGCCGCAACCCGCGCAGCGCCGGGGCGCGAAGGCGCTGAGAACCACTCGTCCCCAGGCAGCCAGCTCGCCATACATTTCTGTGTATGCTAGCATACGCCGCGCCTTCCTCCCGGGGTTCTCACCGTGCATTCCCTTCAGTCGGGAAGCTCATGGGCGCCCCGGCTTATCACACGACCCGAAGGGCGTCTCCCCTGTGGATGCCTGCCGCGGCCAGGCTCCCGGCGGGAAGCTCGTAGGCGGCCTTGGCCCCTCGGACCATACGACTAACCCGCCAGGGCCGGATGCCGTTGAGGATGTGGAGTACCACGCCGTTCCGATCGACGAAGGCGACGTCCACCGGAAAGCGCATGAAGAACATGTGAATCGAGTTGCAGGGCCGGATCAGAAGCCCCTGGCCGGGGGCCAGCCCGGTGCGGAACATCAAACCTAGAAAGCGGCTGACCACCGTTGTCGCCAGCTCGAGGTCATCGGCCAGAACCACACCGCCGGCGGTCTCCAGCCGGCGCCTCTGCACCCTCTCGCTCACCCGGGCGAGGGCATGGCACGCTGCGCCCTGAGATCAAAGGTGGCGCCGACCTCGGTACCGGCACCAGGGGCCGAGCGCACTTTGAGGATGCCGCCCTCCACCTCGACGCGCTCGCGCATCGTGATGAGCCCGAGAGCGCCGGTCTTGCCCAGGCGGGCCTCGGTGGCGACGACATCGAACCCCTCACCATCGTCGCGGACCATCACCACCGCTCGATCGCCGTGCAGGGAGAGCACCACGTCGATCTCCTGGGCATGCCCATGCCGGATGGCGTTGCGCACGGCCTCCTGGACAAGCCGGAGGATGGCCACCTCGAGCGAGGGGCGCAACCGCCACCGCTCGTCACCGATGAGCTCGAAGCGGCAGGCGACCGGGGACGGAATCCGCCGGGCCAGCTCGCGAAGAGTCCGCGCCAACCCAACGTCGTCGAGCATCCCCGGCCGGATGGCGAAGATCATTCGTTCAAAGGCCTCCTGGGCGGCGCGTGCAGCCCCCAGGCAGGCGGAGAACTCCTTCGCCGCCCCGGGCAGCCGGCGCGCCATCAGCCGCTCGACCACCTCGAGCCGTACCGAGAGGTCGGCGAGCTGCTGGACAGGACCCTCGAGCACCTCGCGGGCCACCGCCGCGTTGTCATCGTCGATGAGCTGTGAGAGCCCGCGGATGGCGCGATTGAAGCGGGCCGTATCCTCATTGAGGTTGGCACCGCGCAACTCCGACGCCTCCAGCAGGCGGTCGGACAGTTCCATGAGGATACCCGTCTCCGTCTCCAGGGCTTTCATGCGGCCCTCGATGGAGCCGACGCGCTCGTCAAGAGCGCCCAGCTCTCCGCAGAGATGGATGCCCTCGGTGAACACCCTCTCGACCTCGTGTGGCGAGCTGGTGGTCAGGGAGGCGAGCAATTGCTGCCTGGCCGCTTCGTTGCGGCGTAACTGCGAACGCACCCGCGCCCGCCTCGCCGAGACATGGACCTCCATCGTCTCCAGGCGTCCGACCAGTTCTCTAATGTCGGCTCGACGCGTCGCCAGCAGGAAGCGCAGGCCTTCCACCGCCGATGTGGCAATGCGGAAGTCAATGGAGAACGGCGGAGAGCTCAGCGCCACGTCACCGCTCCCGGATCGCCTCACGGCGCTCCCTCCACCAGAAGGCGGGCAGCACCGATTGACGGCGGAGGCGCCGGGGCTCCCAGAACAGGCGCCACGCCCATTCGAATCCCGCCTCGCGGACCATCTCAGGGGCGCGGCGGGAGCGACCGGCCACGAAGTCGAGAGCGCCGCCGATGCCAATGCCCACGCCGGCACCGATGGCGGCCAGATGGGCATTGAGAAAGCGTTCCTGTCTTCCCGCCCCATAGGCGGCGCAGACCACATCCGGTGAGGCTCTGCGAAGTCGACCAGCGGTCGCACCGTCGGGATCGCCCGAATCGGCGGCGACGACCTGGAGACCGGGGACACACCATCGCAGCCTTCGTGCCGCCTCCGCGGTCACGTCAGGGGCCCCCCCGGCGAGCCCGAGGCGATGGCCGAGCCGCGCTGCGTGGGGCAGGTAGGCCTCGAGCAGATCCGTCCCCGCGACCCGGACCGCGTCGGGGTGTCCGCGCCGGTGGAGGGCGGTGACCACCCCCACCCCATCGGGGATGATCAGCGCGGCACGGTCCAGGATGGCTCGGAAGTCGGCCTCGCGTTGGGCGCGCATGACCATCTCCGGATTCAGCGTGACAACGATCGCCGGTTCATGACGGGACCGCGCGGCGGCCCCCTTGGACCCCCGCCGATTCTCGACAAGGGCAACCATGCGCTCCACGGCCGTATCCATCGTGACCACATCGACAGGGCAACCCAGGACCATGCCCCGAACCGCCGGGCCATTCACAGCGACCACCCCCTCAGGGTACGCCTCGTCAGCGCCCTATTTGACGGCGCAGCCCCCGGCTGTTCTACCGCTTCGTGTACTGGGGAGCCTTCCGGGCCCGCTTCAGACCCGGCTTCTTGCGCTCCTTCTCTGTGGGGTTCCGGGTCAGCAGGCCCGCCTTCTTGAGAGGCGGACGGAACTCTTCATCGGCCGCAACCAGCGCCCGGGCGATCCCGTGGCAGACGGCGCCCGCCTGACCGGAGATGCCCCCGCCCTCCACCTTGATGCTGGCGATATAGCGGCCCAGCGTGTCGGTGATCCGCAGGGGCTGAGTGACCACGGTCTCCAGATCACGCCTGCCGAAATACTCGCTGGGGGGACGCCCGTTGATGACCAGCACACCCTCGCCGGGGATCAGCCGCACCCGGGCCACCGCCGTTTTGCGGCGTCCGGTGCCGTAGTGGTATCGCTCACTGGCTGCTGGCACGGTTTATCTCTCCTAGTGGGCCGAAGGTGATCGTGCTTGGTGACTGCGCCGCATGAGGATGCTCGGCCCCGGGGTAAACCCGCAGCCGCTTGAGCATGTCAGCTCCAAGCGAGTTGTGCTGGAGCATGCCCCTCACGGCATGGGTGATGGCGAAGGTGGGATCCCGCTCCATCACCTGGTCGAAGGTGCGGGTGCGCCGGCCGCTGGGATATCCCGAATAGCGGTCGTAGATCTTGCCCGTGCGCTTGCCACCGGTGACCACGATGTCGCGCGCATTGATGATGATCACGTGCTCTCCGGTGTTGAGATGGGGCGTGTACTGGGGCCGGTGCTTGCCGCGAAGGATGCGGGCGACGTTGACGGCAAGGCGGCCCAGCGTCTGTCCCCGTCCATCGACCACATACCAGCCCGACGCCACCTCTCCGGCGCTTGGCTGATAGGTCCGCGTGCCCACCATCAGTCCACCAGCTCGATCAGTGCCATGGGGGCCGCATCGCCGTGCCGCGGTCCCACGTGCAGTATTCGCGTGTAGCCACCGGGACGTTCACGGTATCGCTCCAGGTAGGTGGTGAACAGCTTGTGGCTGACCTCACGATCAGTGACCCACAGGGCGACCTGCCGTCGCGCCGCGAGAGTATCGGGTTTAGCCGACGTGATCACCCGCTCTGCCCAGCGGCTGAGCTCCTTGGCCTTGGCCTCGGTGGTGGTTATCCGCCCGTGACGGAGGAGGTCGGTGATCTGATTCCGGGTCATGGCCTGGCGGTGTGCGGAGGTGCGGCCAAACCTGCGGCCGGCGATGCGATGGCGCATTGGCCGTTCTCAGTCTTCCTGCTCGGGCTCGGCGCCGACGAACAGGGTGGCCAGCTCATCCTTGGTGACCAGCTTCTTGGCGAGGAGCTGCTCGCGGATCTCGTCCAGCGACTTCTTGCCGAAGTTGCGCAGGGCCAGCAGCTCGTCAAGCCTGAGTCCCACGAGCGCGCCAACTGTGGCCACATCATTGGCCTTGAGGCAGTTGACCGCCCGCACGCTGAGCTCGAGGTCGTCGATGGGTACCGACGACAGCCGGCCGGCGAGATCACCTCCGCTCGCCGGGGCCTGCTCGGGACCGACGATGTTATCGCCGAACTTCACGAAGAGCCCGAGATGGTCGGTGAAGAGCGACGCGGCCTTGCTGACCGCCTCGACAGGCTCCAGCGTGCCATCCGTCCACACCTCGACGAGAAGCCGGTCCCACTCCGTCTCCTGACCGACCCTCGTCTTCTCCACGAAGAAGTTGGCCTTGCGGACGGGTGTGAAGATGGCGTCCACGGGGATGACCCCGATGGGCTGGCCCTCCTTCTTGTTGCGGTCGGCGGTGACGTAGCCGCGTCCCCGCTCCACCATCATGTCCATCCGCAGCGAGGCTCGCGCGCCGTCCAGGGTGCAGATGTGGAGCTCCGTGTTGCGAATCTCCACGTCGCTGGTGGTCTCAATATCGGCCGCCGTCACGGACTTCTGGCCGTGGACGTCGAGCGACATCCGGACCGGCGCGTCGCTGTGAGAGACGACGTTGAGGCTCTTGAGGTTGAGGAGGACCTCAGTGACATCCTCCTTCACATGGGGGATGGCGCTGAACTCGTGGGAGACACCGTCGATGGAAACGGAGGTCACCGCGGCACCGGGAAGGGAAGAGAGGAGGACCCGGCGCAAGGAGTTGCCCAGAGTGACGC
>JBHELP010000032.1:0-3693 GCA_046263035.1 Candidatus Dormibacteria bacterium
CGTGGCCCTGGCCATCTTCGGGCACCGGCGGATCCTCGCGGTCGCGGTGGTGCTCCTCGGCCTCGCCCTCATCGGTCTGTGGTGGCGGAACCATCGCCGCCTCGGCCGGTCGCCGGAGGTCGACCAGGAGGGCTACCTCAACGTCACCGGGCGCCGCGCCGCACCCTCGCGGATCCATCACGGCGGCGAGACCGACTGAGTGGGCTCCAGTCCTCGGGGCGGCCGTCCCAGCGCCTCGTCCGGAGCGGAGCTGCTGGGGCTGGGAACATTCATCGCCGTGGCCCTGGTGGTGCCGCTCATCGCCGGGCTCACGCTTGACGATGCCCTGCACAGCAGTCCGCTCGGGCTCGGCCTCGGGTTGCTAATTGGTATCGTTGCCAGCTGTGGCGGGGTGTATATGAGGTACCGGCGGTACTCGTGACCAGCGAAGGTTTGACGATGCACGGCAGCCTGAACATCCCTCGGATCACGGCGGTCGTCTGCTGTGCCGCCGCTGCCGCGGTGATCACCACGGGTGTGGCGACCGGCCATTCCTGGATGGCGGTCGCCCTGGCCGCCGGGCTGCTCATCGGTGCCGGCAACGCCTACCTCGCCCAGCGCTTCGTGGAGGCGGGCGTGTCCTTCACGCTGACCAGTCTGGCCCGCCTCACCGTGCTCACGGCCACGGCCCTGGTGGTGGGCCTATTCCTGGGATTCGGCCGCGTCTATCTCGTGGTGGGCGGACTGGCGCTGTCCCAGTTCGTCCTTGTGGCGGTGGCCTTCTCAGCCAGACGCCAGCAGTGATGCTGATCGCCGGCACCCCGGCACCGGTCACCCATCCCACCACCAGCGCGTGCCAGGCGTGGTACTGCACCTTCAACTACGACACCCTCATGTCCAGTGCCATCGCCATCGCCATCACCATCGTGGTCGGCCTGATGGTGGCCTCGCGACTAAGGCGCGCCCACCCCGGCATGCTGCAGATGGTCTTCGAGCTCTTCCTCTCCTACGTCCGAGCCCTGGTAAGGGACAACGTCGCCGAGGATGCCGCCTTCATCGTCCCCATCGCCGCCACCATCGGGTTCTACATCCTGGTGGCCAACTGGCTGGCCTTCCTACCCCTGCCCGAACCCATCCGGCCGCCCTCGTCGGACTTCAACCAGACGTTCGCCATGGGCATCGTGGTGGTGCTGGTCGTCCAGTGGTACGCGATCAGGCTTCACGGCTTCCGCGGCTACCTGCATCATTTCACCCGGCCCTTTGAGCTTCCCAAAGCGGCCCGAGTGGGTTTCGTCTTCCTCAACGTCATCGAGGAGCTGGTGAAGCCGGTGACGCTGGCTCTGCGGCTGTTCGGCAACCTCTTCGCGGGCATCCTCATGGTGTGGCTGATCAGCCAGCTGGGGGTGTTTCTCGGCTCACCGCTGGTGGCCGGATGGAAGGCCTTCGACGTCTTCTTCATCGGCACGCTGCAGGCCTTCATCTTCATGCTGCTGACCGTGATCTACTTCGGCATGGTCCGCGAGGGTATGGAGGAGCACGGTGAGCCGGCAGCGCCCGTTCACGCATAGTCATCCGACACACGACAATCTGATCAAGGGGAGATAGGAGACACGATGGAACACGCAATCATCCTTGCCGGGGCGCTCATCGCCGCCGGACTGGCGCTGGGCGGTGGGGCGATCGGCGCTGCGGTCGGTGACGGTCTGGCGGGGAACGCCACCATCGCCGGCGTGGCGCGCCAACCCGAGGCCAAGGGCGGCCTGCAACAGATCATGTTCCTGATCGTGGGACTCGTCGAGGGCATGTATTTCATCAACCTCGCCCTCGCCTTCTACTTCATCACCGCGGTGGCCGGTAAATAGCGTGATGCTTGCCGAGGCCGGGCTGCTCGACATCAACGGCACCTTCATGATCGAGGTGGTCGCCTTCATCGCGATGCTTCTGGTGCTGGCGAAGTACGCGTACCCACCCATCGTTCGTGCCGCAGAGGCTCGTCAGAAGCAGATCGAGGACACCCTCAAGGAGGCTGAGCGGGCGAGAGCCGAGGTCGGCTCCGCGCTCGAGAAGGCCCAGGGCCAGATCGACGAGGCCAAGGAGCAGGCACGCGAGGTCGTCTCCCGCGCCCAGCAGGAGGCCAAGGCGCAGGCGGAGGAGTTTCGCGAGAAGGGTCGCCACGAGGCCGAGGCCGTGCTCGAGCGAGCGCGTGGCGAGATCGCCGCCGAGCGTGACCGCGCCATCCGAGACCTCCGCGCCGAGACCGGCGCGCTGGCCATCGAGGCGGCCTCACGCATCCTCGGCCAGGCCATCGACGCCCGGGCGCACCAGAGACTCATCGACGAGACCCTGGAGAAGGTGTCCCCCGGCGGCAACGGCAGGAGCGACACAGGATGAGCGATGTGCTTGCCCGGCGCTATGCACGGGCCTTCTTCGAGCTGGCCCGCGACGCCGGTGAGGTCGAGGGCTGGGGCGACCACCTCGCCGCGGCGCAGGCGGCACTCGCCGATCCCCAGGTGGCCGCCACCCTGAGCAACCCCAGGGTGAGCACGGCACAGCGGGTCGAGATCACCCAGGAGGTGGGGCGGATTACCTCCGCGCCCACCGCCAACCTTCTCCGCCTGCTGGTCGAGCGCGGCCGCGTGGGGCTGCTTCCCGGCATCGTCACCGCGTACCGCAGCCTGGCTGATGCGGACAGCGGCGTTGTCCGGGCCGGCGTCACCACCGCGCTGCCCGTCGATGCCGCTCTCCGTTCGGCGATAAACAAGGCGCTGGCGGAGCGGCTGGGTACGGATGTGGAGATCGAGGTCACCCAGGATGGTGCCATCCTCGGCGGCCTGGTGATTCGCATCGGCGACCGCGTCATCGACAACAGTGTGCGCACGCATCTGCAACAACTCCAGGCCGCGCTGGCCTGACCGGAAAGGGACCACAACACACAATGGCCATACGCAGCGACGAGATCGGCGACATCCTCAAACAGCGCATCGCGAGCTTTGACGCTCCGGTCGTCGATGCCCACGAGGGTGTCATCACCTCCGTCGGCGACGGCATCGCTCGGATCTACGGCCTCGAGAGCTCCATGGCGCTCGAGCTTCTCGAGTTTCCCGCGCCGGCGGGGGGGAGGCCCGTCTTCGGACTGGCCCTCGACCTCCGGGAGGACGGCGTCGGCTCCGTCATCATGGGGCCCTACCAGCACCTTCAGGAGGGGGACACGGTTCGCACCACGGGCCGGATCGCCGAGGTGCCGGTTGGCGACGAGCTCATCGGGCGGATCGTCAACGCGCTCGGCGAGGAGCTCGACGACAAAGGTCCGGTGGAGACCGCCACCACCCTGCCCGTGGAACGGGTGGCTCCCGGGGTCATCGCCCGCCGGCCGGTGGACACCCCACTGCAGACCGGGCTCACCGCGGTCGACGCCATGATCCCCATCGGCCGCGGTCAGCGCGAGTTGATCATCGGCGACCGCCAGACGGGCAAGACGGCCATCGCCATCGATGCCATCATCAATCAGAAGGACACCGGCGTCATCTGCATCTACGTGGCCATCGGTCTGAGCGCCTCGGCGGTGGCCCAGGTCGCGGAGACGCTGCGTCAGCACGGCGCCATGGACCACACCATCATCGTCGCCGCCACCGCCACCGACCCCGCGGCGATGCAGTACATCGCCCCCTACAGCGGCTGCGCGATGGGCGAGTACTTCATGGAGCAGGGCAAGGA
>JBHELP010000033.1:0-8085 GCA_046263035.1 Candidatus Dormibacteria bacterium
GACTGACCGGCGTCACCTGAAGGCGGGGAGCCCGGCGCCCGGATGGCACCGGTATGCCACGGGCCTCGAGCTCCCCGGCGATGAGATCCACGACGTGGCGGCGATCGGGCTGCCAGGGCCCGCGGGTCCACCGACTACCCGTTGCCCCCAGGCCGGTGAGCATCTCGAGGAGGTTGATCACCACGGGAAACTCCTGCCGGGTCAGGTACCCGGTCATCCATCGCGCCGTCCGGGGCGCCACCAATGGCGTCAGGAGGCGGCCGGCGAGCGGCACGCTGAGGTGGGACAGGGCCCTCCCGGGAAGCCGCTCGCCCGCCATGCGCCGCCAGGGCCGGACACCATGGACGGAGCCCACCGCGGTGATCCCCTCCGGAAGCATCCATGCCAGCGACGGGTCACACAGGAGGTGAACCCGGTGTCCGGGATGCGCGGCCGCGATGGCCTCGAGCAGCGGTCCCGTGTTGACCAGGTCGCCGATGCCCGTACCGTAGGGAACGACCAGGATCCCTCCCGGCCGCTTGCGTCGCTGGAAAATTTGCCGGCCACGGCGGGGTGGACGGCCTCCCCCCGGCTCCCCGGACATGAAGATGGCCGGCCCATCACTGGGCCGGCCACTCACGAGATCGAGACTACAGGCGCTTGACGCGACCCGCCCTGGGGCCCTTGTCCGACTGCTCGACGCTGAACTCGACGGCGTCGCCGACGCTCAGCTCATCAAAGTTGCTGCTCGAATCCACACCGGTGCGGTGGAAGAAGTACTCCTTGCCATCTTCGCCGGCGAGGAATCCAAAACCACGGTCGGACTCGAGCTTCTTGATTGTTCCACTCATGATGGACACTCCATTACCTTCGCAAGTATTACCCGCGCGGCTTGCAAGAAGGCGTCGACCACGGCTAGGCGCAGCCACGAAAGCAGACTGCGACGTCAGTGTAGCACCGAGTGCTCAACCGGCGCGTGAACGCCGCAGGGGCCCTCGGGCACGGTACCGGCACACAGTGCTACACGATGGGAGGTGACCCGGGGGATTGCACCCCAGGACGGAGCCGGTACGGCGTTGCTACGCTGTCCAGATGCCGTCCATGCCCACGCCTGTATCAGCGGATGCCGCATCAGGGGTACGGGCCACAGAGGTGGTGCCCCCCGCCGCCGAGCCGGTGGAGCCTGTGCCCTCACCGACACCCATCGACACGCCCGCCGACCCGCCGGTGACCGCTCCCGAGCCCCCGTCGGTGCCGGCCCCCGGGGAGGCGCCGACGACGCTGCCACCCTCGCCACCGGAGATCATGCCGCCACCCCTGAGCGGCTGACACTCACGGCAACGGGCCACCCGGCTGAGGACATGCCCGCCTAGGCGTCGGCGTCGCCTGCGTGCGAATAGGAGTCGTGGCAATGCCCGGCTCAGGGCATGCCCGCGGGCCAGGTGACCGCCATGCGGGCACCGCCGGCGGGTGACGTGCCCACCTCCCAGCGCCCGCCGGTGGCGCGGACCACCGCATCGGCGATGGCCAGACCCAGTCCGGCTCCGCCGGGGCCCTCGACGGCGCGGTGAAAGCGGTCGAAGATCCGCGGACGGTGCTCCGGTGCGATACCGGGGCCCGAATCATCGACGATCAGCCGCACCGCCCCACCTCCGCTGCTCACCGAGAGGTCGACGGATCCCCCTTCCGGTGCGTATTTGCAGGCGTTGTCCAGAAGTACCCCGAGCAGCCGGTGCAACCATTCCGGCGGAGCGGTGACGGCGTGCGAGCCGGTGCCGACATGGGCGGCGAGCCGCAGGCCACGGGTCTCCGCCACGGTGGCGAAGCGATCCGCCGCCTGCTCGGCAAGCACGCCGACATCGACATGCTCCGCCGGCGGTTGGCGGCCGCCGGTGCCCTCGAAGCGGGCCAGCCAGAGCAGATCCTCGACGAGCCGGCGGATCCGCTTGCTCTCCACGTCCACGCGCTGGAAGGCCCTGGCATACCAGGCGGTGTCGCGGCTCTGGGCCAGCGCCAGCGAGGTCTGCGCCTCGATCACCGAGAGAGGGGTGCGGAGCTCATGGGAGGCGTCGGCGGTGAACTCCATCTGGCGCTGACGGGCCAGCTCGAACGGAGCGGCGGCACGCCGGGCGATGGCGAGGGCGCCGAGGAAGACGACCACCAGGAGGATGGGGCCCACCAGCAGCTCGGCGGTGATGATGTTGGAACGCGCCATGGAGACACTGTCCATGGTCTGCCCAACGACGACGTGGGCCCTGCCCAGGGAGACGCCGGCCACACGCACGTCGGTGCCACCGACGGAGATGGTCCGGTGGCCGTCAAGAAACCGGTAGTCATCGGGCAGCGGCGCGTTGGGGTCATTGGTGGCCACAACACCCCCGGGCAGCACCGTCCAGACCAGCAGCGGTGGCCCGAAGCGGGGGCCCCCGGGCGGGGGCACGAATCCCTCACCCGGCGCCCGGACCTGATCGCGGCCCACTCGCGAGAGTGCCGAGGTGAGCCGGCCGTCGACATCCGCGGTCAGGTTGCGGGTGGCGATCACCACCACCACGATGGCGATGACCGCGTAGACACAGGCGACGATGGCGGTGGTTGCCAGGGCCACACGGGTGGAGACGGTGTGGACCCGCTGCAGCTGGGGTGCGTTCATGAGACGTCCCTCACCACTGCTCCAGGCGGTAGCCGGCACCCCGGACAGTGGCTATGCGAATCCCCGCGTGAGGTAGCTTTGCGCGCAGCCGGCTGAGCTGGACGTCGATGGCATTGGAACCGAGTGGCTCCGTCTCGTCCCGCCAGGCATGCTCCGCGATCGACCGGCGGTCGACGACCCCGGGGGAGCGACGCATCAGCAGCTCCAGGATGTTGTACTCGGTGGTGGTGAGCCCAAGGGGGGCGCCGTGGACCTCCACCTCCCGGCGGCGCGGGTCCAGGCAGAGGGCGCCCCGCTGGATGACCGGGGCGTCGACGCCTCGCGGGCGTCGTTGCAGGGCACGGACGCGGGCGAGCAGCTCGCCGAAGTCGAAGGGCTTGACGAGGTAATCGTCGGCACCCGCGTCGAGCCCCTGGATACGGTCGGCCGCGGTGTCCCGTGCGGTGAGCATGAGGATTGCGGTCGGTCGCTGATGGCGCCGTGCCCAAGCGACGACCTCTATCCCCGGCGCGCCGGGCATGCGCCAGTCGACAACGGCGACGTCGTACTCATAGAAGCGGAGCTGCTCGATGGCCAGGTCGCCCCGATCCACCGCATCGACCCGGTAGCCGGCCTCCTCCAGGCCCTGGACGAGGACCTCCCGAAGCCCGCTGTCGTCCTCCGCCACCAGGATGCGCACGATCAATCAGATTAAGGGGACGGCTGGGAACCTCGCGCCAGTCGAAGATCAAACTCCATGGTGGCATGGTCCTGAACGCTGACGAAGCCGCCGATGGTGGGCGCCTCCATGCCGAAGTCGGCGAAGGGGAAGGTGATGGAGCCCACCGCCTCCATCCCCGCCCCGGCGGGCTGGACCTTGATTGGGATGGTCTCATCCCTGGTAACGCCGTGGATGGTCAGGCGACCCGTGGCCCGCAGGCCGACCGGGCCCCCGGAAGCAGCTGCCGCGGGCACCATTATCGGTTCGGTGAGCTGGAAGGTGGCCTGGGGAAAGCGATCACTTTCCAGGCCGATCGAGTGGATCCGACGATCGCGCATCTCCCGATCACTGCTCAGGCTGGACACGTCCACGGTGAAGGAGGCCGCGGAAACGGTGACCGTCTCCCCCGACGCCACGACGGTGACCTGTCCGGTTATCGAGGAGGTACGGCCCACGGCGTCGCTGGGCGCGGGCAGGGTGGCGAGCTGCTCCCGGACGCGGTACCCCGCGATGGAGCCGGAGGCGATGGTCCAGGCTCCCGCCAGCCGCGCTGGTGGCGCGGGTGTTCCGGCAGGGGAGGCACCGCTGGTGCGGCTCAGCGTCAGGGGAGGCGGAGAGCTACCTCCCACCCCGAGGAAGTACGCCAGCCCGAACGCAATGGCTGCGAGGGGGACGAGGACGAGCAGAGCGCTGAGCAGCCATTGGCGCGCTCCGTGGGGGTGGGGAAGGTGCACGAGCGGGAGTGTGAGCGCAAATCCTTTCGATTCGGTGACGATTCTCGGGAGGCCGGCGAGACACCGCCCCCGCGTGAATCAGAGGATCGGCGTTGGAGGCTGTCCGCCCGCAGTCCGCCACCGCGGCCGACACTGCAGGTGCTTGTCATGGGGGTGACGGCTGTCATGGATTTGAAAGGAAGCGCCAACTAGGTTTTCCGCACATGCATCCGTTCGCCTGCGTCCCATCGGACGCGCACCATCTGCGAGGTCTCTGAACAATGGATCGCCACCATCTTCCTCCTCCGCCCCAGAACATCCAATATCACGGCGCCGACGGCCTCTGGTGGTTGCACGGCCTGTTCTCGCTCCTCATCGTGCTGGCCCTCATCGGCGCCGCCGTCTACCTCCTCCGAATGTTCCTCAAGCGCCCCATGCCGCGCTGGGGCTCGAGCGCGCGCAACGCCGCCATCGACGCCCTGGACCTGCGCTACGCCCGCGGTGAGATCGACCGCGCCGACTACCTCCAGCGGCAAGTCGACCTGCTCGACCGGCTGCCGGGACCGACCTCGGGACCGGCACAACCGCCGGGCCCACCCACGGCGGCGTGAGCACACCCCACACCAATCCTGCCCGGGGGGACGGCCGGGCGGCCGTCCCCCTTCGCCGTCTTTAGGAGACGGAAGCCATGCCACCCCTGGCCTTCCTCCCCCCCTGGCCACGGCGCCTGGCCTCGGCCACGCGCGCCGGGACCAGCGTATTGCTTGGGTCCCATCGGCGCATCCTGGCGACGACGGTGGTCATCGTCCTGGCCACGGCGGGTGGGGTTCTGTATGCCAGACGGGGTGGCGCGGAGACGCAGTACCGGACGGTCGACGCGACTCTGGGAACGGTGACCCAGAGCCTGTCGCTGTCGGGAAATCTCGCCCCCGTTGGGGAGACCGACCTCGGCTTCGCCACGTCCGGTCGCGTCACCGCGGTGAACGTCCAGGCGGGTCAGCAGGTGAGGGCCGGACAGCTCTTGGCCGCCCTGGACACGGCATCGCTGCAGGGAGCGCTGACCCAGGCCAGGGCGAGCCTTCAGTCGGCGCAGGCCAAGCTGTCGCTGGACCAAGCGGGACCCACGCCGCAGAGCCTGGCCCAGGCCGTTGCGGCCGTCAACACCGCCCAGATCAGCGTCGGCAATGCTCAAACCAACCTCAACGACACTCAGAACGTCAATCAGCAGTCCGTGAACCAGGGCCAGTCAGCGGTGAGCGCGGCCGAGAACGCAGTGACGGCGGACCAGAACCAACTCGCCCTGGATGCCGGCAACGCACAGCGGGCCGCCACCGACCAGCAGAGCCTTGGCCGCGACCAGGCATCGCTGGCGACCGCCCAGAACAACCTGGGCGCCACGCAGAGTAAGGCCATCCAGAGCTACGACCAGGCAGCCGCCCAGTTGAGCTCGGCCCAGGTCCAACTGCGCAACGCCCAGATGTCTCTTGCAGCGCAGCGGCAGGTGACCCCGCAGCAGATCCTGATGGACCAGAGCCAGGTGCAGATCGCCCAGGTCGGGGTCGACAATGCCCAGCGCTCCCTCGACGAGGCGGTGTTGACCTCACCCGTCGACGGCATGGTGGCCGAGGTGGGCATCAGCGTGGGCCAGTCGTCGTCCGGCTCCGGATCGGCCACCTCCGGATCGACATCCGGCCTTGTCTCCGGCACCGCCGCCGCCGGCAACACGGGGGGGAGCGGTTCCCCGGCCGCCACCGGCACGGCGGCGGGAGGGGTGAGCTCCAGCGCGAGCTCCGCCTCCGGCGCAACGGCGGCCATCGTCATCCTCACCCCCGGGCTGTTCGAGGTGACCGGAACGGTGAGCGACGCTCAGATCGGTCAGGTGGCCCTGGGCCAGAGGGCCCGGGTCCTCCCCGCGGGCGTAACCGAGGCGGTGACAGGCCGGGTGAGCCAGATCTCGCCGGTGGCGACGGTCACCTCCGGCGTGGCCACGTTCGGGGTGACCGTGTCTCTCGACGGCGCCAACCCGTCACTTCACGGCGGCATGACGGCAGCAATCACGGTCATCCTCAACCAGGCGGTGCACGTGCTCACCGTGCCCACCAGCGCCGTCCGCACCACTGGGAGCGGAAGCAGCGTCGAGATCCTCGTCAACGGTCAGCCACAGACGCGCCCTGTCACCGTGGGCGCCACCGATCCTCTCCGCACGGAGATCGATTCGGGTCTCAACCCCGGCGATCGAGTTGTGGTGGCCACGGTCAGCTCATCGCTGCCCTCTCCCAACGCGGGAGGCGGCGGTGGCGGGCTCTTCGGCGGTGGTGCCGGCGGCGGCGCCCGTCCAGGTGGCGCCGGCAGGGGGGGTGGCGCCGGTGGCGGCTGAGGCCGAGCCCGTGCCGCTGAGGCCGAGCTGGTGGCCGT
This sequence comes from Candidatus Dormibacteria bacterium, assembly GCA_046263035.1. Classification (GTDB taxonomy): domain Bacteria; phylum Chloroflexota; class Dormibacteria; order Aeolococcales; family Aeolococcaceae; genus JBHELP01. Next base: position 6,458 of record JBHELP010000033.1, read on the forward strand.
CCAGCGTCGAATCGGCGATGGCTGGCGGCGTCGAGCCCGTGGCTGACCGGGGATGAGCGCCGACGTCCTGCGTCTGGAGGGGGTATCCAAGGTCTACGGACGGGGGGACGCCACCGTGCACGCCCTGCAGGATGTGTGGTTCAACGTGACGCCAGGTGATTTCGTGGCCATCGTGGGACCCTCGGGCTCGGGCAAGTCGACCCTGATGAACATGCTCGGATGCCTCGACATTCCGACCAGCGGGAGCTACTGGTTCGCCGGTGAGGATGTCGCCACCATGACCGAGAACCAGCTTGCCCGGGTGCGCAACCGACGCATCGGTTTTGTCTTCCAGCAATTCCAGCTGCTCTCGTCGATGACGGCCTGGCGCAACGTCGAGCTGCCCCTGCTGTACCGCAACGCTCCCAATCGCCGGGAGAGCGCGCTGCGAACGCTTGATCAGGTGGGGTTGTCCGACCGGGTTGATCACCGCCCCACCCAGCTCTCCGGGGGTCAGCAGCAGCGCGTGGCCATCGCCCGGGCGCTGGTGACCGATCCCGACCTCATCCTGGCTGATGAACCCACCGGCAATCTCGATTCCGCCTCCAGCCGCGAGGTGCTCAGGATCCTCGCCGAGCTGAACGATGCGGGCCGGACGGTGGTGCTCATCACCCACGACGCCGATGTGGCCGCGGTGGCCAACCGGGTGGCCACCATGAGTGACGGCCGGCTCAGCGAGGCGGTGCCGGCATGAGCCTGTTGCACACGTTGGAGACCGGGTTGAGGGGCATCCTGGGGCACCGGCTCCGGTCCATCCTCACCACCCTGGGAATTCTCTTCGGAGTGGCCGCGGTGATCTGCACAGTGGGCATCGGCAAGGCGTCATCCGACTCCGTCAACTCCCGCATCGCCTCTCTGGGCACCAACCTGCTGACGGTCAGCCCCGGAAGCACCGTGCAGGGCGGCGTCTCCGGCGGTGCCGCCTCAGCCGCGACGCTGACCATGGAAGACGCCCGGGGACTGGCGAGCCGGGACAACGCCCCCGACCTCCAGGCCGTGGCCCCGGTGGTTCAGAGCCGGGCCTCGCTGGTCGGCCAGGGCTCAAACTGGAGCACGCAGATCCAGGGCAGCACACCGGATTGGCTGGTCGCCAATGCGCGCACCATGCAGACGGGACGATTTCTCACCCCCGCCGACATCAGCTCGCACGGTCACGCCATGGTTCTGGGCAGCACCACCGCCCAGAACCTCGGCGTACAGCTCGGCGACAGCGTCACGGTCACCCGGGTGCCCTTTCAGGTTGTGGGCACGCTGGCGTCGGCCGGCGGGCAGGGATTTCAGAATGGTGACGACCTCGCCGTCGTCCCGGTGACCACGGCGCACGACCAGCTGGTCGGAGGAAATCCCAACAGCGTCCAGAGGATCCTTCTGTCAGCGGCAGGGTCGGACAGCGTCGGCTCCGCCTATCAGGAGGCCAATCAGGTGCTTCTGGCCACCCATCACATCAGCGACGGCTCGCCGGACTTCACGATCCAGGCGCAGAGCTCCTTCCTGAGCACCGCCCAGTCGGTCACCACGACGCTCACCATCCTTCTGGCCAGCGTGGCCGCGATCTCCCTCCTGGTGGGTGGCATCGGGGTCATGAACAT
>JBHELP010000034.1:0-7727 GCA_046263035.1 Candidatus Dormibacteria bacterium
GTGGTATGGACCGTGCTGGCCAGGGACTCGCTCCGGAAGGTCGCGCCGAACCACATGTCAACGGTGCTGGCGGTTCCGGACTTCTGGCTGCTGGCAATGATTTACAGCGTCACCTTTGGGGGCTTCGTCGGATTGACCAGCTTCATGCCCATATTCCTCAACAGCGAATACCACGTCAAGGCCGTCGACGCCGGCATGATCACTGCTGCAGCCGCCTTCCTGGGGTCGACGTTCCGACCACTCGGTGGCGTGGTCAGCGACCGCTTCACAGGGCGTGGCACCTCGATGGTCATCCTCGGCATCGTGCTGGTCACCTCCCTGCTGGTGGCAACACACATCTCGATCGCGGTCACGTCGGCCTCCTTCTTTGTGATGCTGGCCTCGCTGGGATGCGGCAACGGCGCCGTATTCCAGATGGTCCCGCAGCGGTTTCCCAAGGAGATCGACGTGGTGACCGGCCTGGTGGGCGCCGCCGGAGGCCTTGGCGGCTTTGTTCTTCCCACCATGCTGGGAACGCTCAAGGATGTGACCGGAACCTACTTCAGCGGGTTTGCCGTCTTCGCCCTGATGGCGGGAATCGCCCTCACCATCGTCACCGTGGCAGGGCGCCGCTGGGCCCGCACCTGGCTATCCCGGGACGCGGCGCACGTCGAGGTCGTCGGTATCCCAGTGCGACGCGATGCTCCCTCCCGCGAGGCCGTGGCCTGAACCACTGGCCTGGCTGATTTACAGGTCGTGGCTGGACCATTGGCCTGGCCTGAACCGTTGGCCAGGCTCGAGCCGGCCATCGGGGATACTCACGGCCGGCCGCGGTGCGTCGACGGTGGCGCACCGGCGGCGTCGGCACAGATCCGCTACTTGTGGAAGACCTTGTCCAGTATCAGGATGCCGGCTTCGAAAAAGACTATGAGGGGCAGGAAGAGGGCCGTGGGGGTGAAGGGGTCGGCACCCGGGGTGACCACCAGTGCGGCGAAGATGATCACCACCCAGGCGGCCTTGCGTCGCTGCCGGAGCCAGGCCGAGGAGACGACACCAAGCGCCCCCAGGAGGACCAGCACGACGGGCAACTCAAAGGTGACGCCGAAGATGACGATGAGCATCATGAAGAAGCTCAGGTACTCGTTGCTGTCGGGGAAATAGGTGGCGTTGCCGGATAGGAACGTGGCCAGAAAGTTGAGACCGATCGGCATCACGAAGTAGGCGAAGGAGGCGCCCGCCCCGAACAGGGCCAGGGCCGACAGGATGAAGGGACCGGCGAAGCGGCGCTCGACCGGGCGTAGACCCGGGGACACGAACTCCCACACCTGCCACAGGATGATTGGCAGGGCGAGAATAAATCCGGCAACGGCCGACACCTTGAGCGGGACGGTCAGACCCTCGGTGGGTCCGAAATAGACCGCTCCGGTGAGCAGGTGGTTGGCCTTGGGCAGGACGGCCTTGAGGGGCTGGAGCAGGAAGTCGAGAATCCGCCCGTTGAAGAAGAAGGCGAGGATGGTCGTGGCCACCCACGCACCTCCGGCGATCATCAGCACCCTGCGCAGATCGGCAAGGTGCTCGACCACCGACATGCGGCGCTCGTCGGCGTTCACTACTGCCTGAGCCATATCACCACCGATGCTGAGCTGTGGACCACGATGTCGAACGGGCTGGGCGGGTGTCGGAGGAACTGGGGCGCGCGTCAGCTGGAGACGCGGTGGTCCTCGGAAACCGCGGCCGGGTGCACCGGTGTCTCCTCGGCGGACGTGGCCGCCTGATGCGGCGCCGGCGCCGCGACCGCGCTCACCGGAGCGCCCTGCGAGCCGCCGCCGGCGGGAGTCGCGTCGCCGCCGCCGGTGGCATTGGTGAAGTGCTCACGGGTCTCTGTCGACGCCTTCTTGAACTCTCGGATGGCCCGACCCATGCCGGCTCCAACATCAGGCAGCTTGCCCGGGCCCCAGACGATGAGGACGATGACCAGCAGGATGAGTATCAGCCACAGGTGGCCGCCACTGACGAACGGCATGATGTCGAACCTCCGTATGGTGCCGGCCGGCCAGCCGACCGTGTGCCCCCCACAGGCTGCCTCAGTGTATCACCGGATCTCGAGGCGTCTGGAGCGGCTTTGGATGTGTCACCCCTTGCTACGCCGCGGCGCGCCAAATGGATCGGTCCGGCCTGACATCGCCGGTGAGCCGGCGAAGGCGGCCACCGCAGCATCGATGTCGCCCTCGCTGTGTGCGGTGCTGATGAATCCCGCCTCGAACTGCGAAGGGGGCCAGCTGATACCGGCGTCGAGCCATGCGCCATGCAGATCGGAGAACAGGGTCGTGGAGGCCATCCGTGCACTGCGGAGGTCGACAACCTCCTCGACGCCCAGGAAGGGCGTGAGCATGCTCCCCACGCGGTTGACGGCGCACGGCACACCGGCCTTGCGAGCGGCGCCGGCGATGCCCTCGGCGAAACGCCTCCCCAGCTCATCCAGTTGCCCGTACGGCAGGCCGGAGCTCAGCTCATCCAGGACTGCGCATCCCGCCGCCATCGCCAGGGGATTGCCGCTCAACGTGCCCGCCTGGTAGACGGGTCCCGCCGGCGCCACCAGCGACATCAGCTCGCCCCGGCCTCCGTAGGCGCCGACTGGGAGCCCGGCCCCGATCACCTTGCCGAGGCAGGTGAGATCCGCGGCGATGCCATAGAGCTCCTGGGCACCTCCATAGGCCACGCGGAAGCCCGTCATGACCTCGTCCAGTATGAGCAGGGACCCGGCCGCCGAAGTGATCTCACGGAGAGCTTCGAGGTAGCCGGGCAGAGGCGGCACGCAGCCCATGTTGCCGGCCACAGGCTCGACGATGAGAGCGGCAATGGTGGCGCCGTCCGACGCGAACACCTCGGCGGCTGCGGAAGTGTCGTTGAAAGGAACGACCATGGTATCGGCCACGGCCGCGGCGGGCACTCCGGGCGAGCCCGGTATGCCCAGGGTGGCGATGCCGGAGCCGCCCTGAACGAGGAGGGGGTCGGCATGCCCGTGATAGCCGCCGGCGCATTTGACGATGCGGTCCCGCCCCGTCGCGGCGCGAGCGAGGCGGATGGCCGACATGGTCGCCTCGGTGCCCGAGTTGACGAAGCGGACCAGCTCCACAGAGTCCATCGCGGAGACGATTCGCTCCGCAAGCTCCACCTCCAGCTCGTGAGGAGCACCGAACGACGTTCCCCGGAGGGTCTGGGCCCGAACCGCCTCGAGGACGGCGGGAGCGGCGTGGCCGAGAATGTGGGGGCCGTAGCCCATGACGAAGTCCACCCGCCGGTTGCCGTCGGCGTCGACGACGATGGATCCCTCCCCGCTGTCCATGAACAGAGGCGTGCCGCCCACGGGACCGAATGCTCGAACCGGACTGCTCACCCCACCGGGGATGACCCGCTGGGCACGCCCCATCAGGGCATCCGACCGCTCGCGGCCACCCCGAACGTGGCCGGCGGGCGCGGTCACCGCCTCACTGCTGCTGAGCGACCGTCACCGTCCTCATGACATCGCCCTTGGCGATCCGGTGGGCAACGTCCAGCCCGGACTGAACCTTGCCGAACAGGTTGTAGCTCGGCTGTAGCTTCAGGGTGTTGTCCGCGATGTCGATGAAGAACTGAGAGCCGTTGGTGTTGGAGCCGCTGTTGGCCATGGCCACGGCGCCGTCGACGTACTGCTGGCGCACCGGCTCGTCGCCGCACTGGTACCCGGGGCCACCGTTTCCGGTGCCCTGGGGGTCCCCACCCTGGATCACGAAGTCCGGCTCGACACGGTGGAAGACCAGCCCGTCGTAGAAGTGGTTGCGAGCCAGGGCCACGAAATTGTTGACGGTGTTGGGGGCGAGATTGGGCTGAAGGCAGAGCACGATGGCTCCCTTGTCGGTGGTGATGGTGGCCTGGTAAAGCTTCTTGTCATCCGTCTGCGGAGACGGCGCCGCGCTGTACCGGTGCACGTCCGCCGGTGGGTTCAGCGGTGGCAGGGGTGCGCCGAACTGGACGGTGGTGCAGTCCGCGAAGGATGTCTGAGGCGGCCCGCTGGGGGTCGGAGACGCAACGCCCACCGGAGGTGATGCTGCCGGCATGTTGCTGTTGTTGGAGCGGTTGATGGCGATGCCGGCGATCACCACCGCGGCTATGACCACGGCGGTGAGGCCGAACACGAACAGCCTGCGACGGGGGTCGGGACTGGACTCGCTCACAGAGATTTCTCCTCCCGCAGCCAGCGTGCCGCCTGCCGCGCGTGATAGGTGATGATTGCGTCCGCACCCGCTCGACGAACAGCGGTCAGGGCTTCGAGCACGGCGGCACGCTCGTCGAAGGCTCCCGCCATCGCGGCGGCGTGGAGCATGGCGTACTCACCGCTGACGCAGTATGCCAGCAGCGGCAGGTCAGTGCGGTCGCGAACCCGGGCGACCACGTCGAGCGCCGTCAGGGCGGGCTTCACCATGACCATGTCGGCCCCCTCCTCGAGGTCCAGGGCCGTCTCGCGGACCGCCTCCCTCAGGTTGGCGACATCCATCTGGTAGCTGCGGCGGTCCCCCTCTCGGGGAGCACAGTCGGCGGCGTCGCGAAAGGGCCCGTAGAGCACCGACGCATACTTCGCGCTGTACGCCAGGATGGCGGTCTCGGTGAATCCCGCGGCGTCGAGGGCTTGGCGGATGGCGCCCACCTGGCCATCCATCATCCCGCTGGGCGCGATGATATCGGCACCGGCCGCAGCCTGGCTCACCGCCACCCGGGAATAGAGCTCCAGCGTTCGGTCGTTGTCCACCGACCCGTCAGACCCGAGGACGCCGCATTGGCCATGGTTCGTGTACTCATCGAGACAGCAGTCGGCGATGAGGACGCAGCCCTCGCCATGGTCGGCGCGCAGGCTCCGCAGGGCGGTCTGAACGATGCCCTGCTCATCCCAGGCGCCGGACCCCTGTCCATCCTTGCCCTGGGGAATCCCGAAGAGGAGGACGGCGGCACAGCCGAGCTCCACCGCCTCGGCAGCCACCTCCCGGGCCGACGCCACCGTCTCCTGGCGCTGGCCGGGCATCGAGGCGATGGCCCTGGGGCCGGAGATCCCCTCCCTCACGAAGACCGGGCAGATCAGGTCCTCAGGAGCCAGCCGGGTCTCGCGGACCAGGCGGCGCAGTCCGGCGGTGCGTCTCAACCGCCGCGGGCGCTCCTGGGGATAGGCCATCGAGTGTCAGGGTACGGAAGTCGGCTCCTCATCGGAACACGTCAACCGTAATGGGCCACGAGGGCATCGGCGAGAGACGCGGTCGTGGCCTGGGACGAGACCACCCCGACGGGGAAACCGGCCCGGCGGGCCACCCCGGCCGTGACCGGACCGATGCACGCGGCAACCGCACCCTCCGGGAAGGGCCGGCCGGACAGCGCCTGGCGGAAATGATGCACGGTGCTCCCGCTGGTGAAGGCGACGGCATCCACGGGTCCCTGGCACAACTCGCCGGCCAGCTGGGCCGCGGCCGCCTCAGGCAGCAACGAGCGGTAGAGGGTGAGGCGGTCGACGAGCCCACCGGCCTCCCGAAGGCGTGTAGCCAGCACTGGGCGGCTGCCCGCTGCGGAGGGTAGCCAGATGCGGGCTCCGCGGACCCCTCGCTCCACCAGGGCGGCGGCCATGGCCTCGGCCCGGAACTCCGCCGGGGTTATGGCCGGCACGACGCCCCGCATGGTGAGCGCTGCCGCCGTCTCGGGTCCCATGGCGCCCACGGCCACCCCGGCAAGGTAGGCGGTGAGCACTCCTGTTCCGCCCACCGCATCGCCGGTGAGCCTGACCGCATTGGCGCTGGCGAAGACCGCATAGGTGGGGCCGGAATGGTGCCGCAGGCGCTCCATGGCCTCGAGGATCACGGTCGCATCCGCGACAGGATGGATGGCGATGAGGGGTATCGACGCCGCCTCTGCGCCGAGCGCACGAAGCCGTTCGAGGAGGCTCTCTGCCTGACTCTCCGCCTGCGTCACCACGATCCGCCTGCCGTGCAGCGGTGCCGGGTTCTCGTTCATTGGAGCTGAGCGGCCACGGCGACACCCAGGGCCTCCGGGTCCGCCGGGTCGCCGCTGAGCTCGGCGGTCCGCATACCGGTCTCCGTGGCCAGGCCGGCGGTGATCGTCAGAGCCCCTCCCTCCACCCTGGCCCAGGCCCCAAGGGGCAGTAGGCAGCCACCGCCCAGAGCCCTGAGAGCGCTTCGCTCGGCCGCCACCGCGGCCGCCGTGGCGGCATCGTTGAGGGTGACACAGGCGGCGGCCGCCCAGGAACCGACCGGCACCTGCAGGGCGATCGCTCCCTGGGCCGGCGCCGGGATGAATTCATGGGGATCCAGCCACTCGGTGATGCGATGAGTCATTCCCAGGCGATCGAGCCCCGCACCGGCCAGGATCACCGAGGCCACCTCGCCCGCCTCCAGCTTGGCGAGGCGGGTGTCGACATTGCCGCGCATGGGCACGACGCGGAGTGCCGGAAACAGCTCGGCGATGAAAGCGTGGCGGCGGGGGCTGCTGGTGCCCACCGTGGCACCCCGGGCCAGTTCGGCCAGGAGGCAGCCTTCCCCGGTCACGGCGACGTCCCGGGCATCGCCACGGCGGAGCAGGGCGGCGATCAGCAGGCCCGCCGCAGGTTCCGTGGGCAGATCCTTGGCACTGTGGACCGCCCCATCGGCGCCCCCCTCGCGGAGGCAGCGTTCAAGCTCACCGGTGAACCAACCCTGCCCCTCCATCTCCGCCGCCGGCGTGGTCTGCTGGTCGTCCCCCCGGGTGGTGAGCACAACCGTCTCGACACTCATGCCGGTCGCCTGGTGGAGCGCCTCCGAGACAAGTGCCGTCTGAGCCAGCGCCAACCGGCTTCCCCGCGTCGCCAGACGCACCGGGGTCCCCCTGGCCTCGCCCGTCAGGCGTCCTCGCCAGCGGGACGACGTGGGGTGTGCGCCGGGCCCTCGGGATGCGGTTGGTGGGACCCGGGATCGGCGGCGGTCTCCATTGCCCCGTCCAGGTCAAAGGCGTCGCGGATGGTGAGCACGACACCGATATCGTCGGCGTTCTGACGCAGGTGACTTATGGGGGCGTGGAGAAGCTTGCTGACCAGGCTGCGAGTAAGCCGATCGAGGTGGGCCCGCCCGGCCTCATCGAGATTGGGCAGCCGCTCGACAGCGCGCGCCAGCTCGGCCCGGCGAACGGCTTCCGCCTGCTTGGCCAGGGCGGCGATGGTGGGTCCAGCGGTGTCACGCTGACCGAGGGTGGAAACAGTGCGTTCCAGCTCCGCCTGGATTATCTGCAGGGCCTCTGGCAGGAATCGCCTGCGGCTGTCGACGTTCGCGGCCACATGCGCTCCCAGCTCGTCGAGGTCGACGAGCTCGACGCCGGCCACGGCGGCTACCCCCGGGTCGACGTCTCGAGGCACGGCTATGTCCACGATGCACAGCGGGCGGTGATCGCGCCGCCGCTGGAATGCCTCGACGTCCGCCCTGTCGAGCACCGTGGAGGGGCTGCCGGTGGAGCAGATCACCAGGTCGACCGCCGCGGCCACCTCATCCATCAAATCCGCCTGCACCGGCGTGCCACCAAGGCCTGCCGCCAGGGAGACAGCCGACCCGCCCTCCCGGGAGGTGACATGGAGCTTGGCGTCCAGGGAGCGAAGCCGCCGGGCCGCCAGCGTACTCATCTTGCCCGCGCCCACCAGCAGGACCCCCCTTCCGTTGAGCGGACCGAGCCGCCGGGTGGCCCAGACA
>JBHELP010000035.1:0-5769 GCA_046263035.1 Candidatus Dormibacteria bacterium
CCGGCCCCATAGGTCACCGAGACGAAGGCCGGGCCGAGCTCCCGGAGGTGGGCGATGGCGCTGAACAGCGAGGCGACGCCCTCGTCGGTGCGGGGCGGGGAGAATTCGAAGGAGAAGACGGGGTGACGGCTCTCCAGGATCGCATCAATGCGCATCCCCCAATCTTGCACGCCGTGGGCCGGGGCTGCCCGGGCGGTCTGGACAGCCCGACGGGCCCCTGCTACGGTTGCCCGGCGGCGCTGGAGGGGCCCGCCGGCGGTGGGCCGTCGCCAGTGGGTGCAGAGGCGACCTCCCTGTCGCCGGCCCTCCCCCGCCGTGACTGATTTCGCCGTCAAACCCATCATGTAGGGGTTTTGCGTTCGCCAAAACACTTTATCTTGGGCCCGGAGCGGTGTACACTCGGGGGTCAAGGTGACCCGTCCTCGTCGTGTCTTCGCCCTCGATCTGGGTACGACCAAGGTGTGCTGCGCCGTGGCCGACCACGATGAGAACGGCCTGCGCATTCTCGGTGTCGGTGAGGCCACCTCCCGCGGGGTGCGCAAGGGGGCGATCATCGACATTGACCGCGCCGCCGAGGCGGTCGCCGAGGCGGTGGATGCGGCGGAGCAGATGGCCGGGATCCCCGTGGACTCGGTGGTGGTCGGCCTGGCGGGGGGACACGTCAACTCTCAGAACAGCCGCGGCGTGGTCGCCGTGGCGGCCGGCCACCGTGAGGTGAAGGCCCAGGATGTGACCCGCGCTGTGGACGCCGCCCGGGCGGTGTCCGTGGCGGGCGATCGCAAGATCGTCCATGTGCTGCCTCAGCAGTACACGATCGACGGTCAGGCCGGGGTCCGTGATGCCCTGGGAATGGCCGGCTCCCGCCTGGAGGTTGACGTCCACATCGTCACCGGCGCCTCCGCCGCCATCTCGAACGTCGTCAAGGTTGTGCACGAGGCGGGCCTGGACGTAGACGACATGGTGCTCCAGGCAATCGCGTCCGCCGAGGGCGTGGCCACGGACGACGACCTGGAGCGCGGGGTGATCGTCGCCGACATCGGCGGGGGCACCACCGACGTGGCCGTTTTCGCCCGCGGCAGTATCACCTACACCGCGGTGATCCCGGTCGGTGGCAACCACGTCACCGGCGATCTCGCCGTCGGCCTCCGCTGCGACCACGACACCGCCGAGCTCCTGAAGCGGTCCTACGGGCACTGTCTCCAGTTGACCCTCCCCGCGGATGCCGAGGTGACGATGACGCCCCTCGGGCAGGACGAGCCCACCAATGTCCCCCAGCGCCACCTCGCCGAGATCATCGGGCCCCGCGCCCGCGAGATCGCCATGCTCATCGCCCGGGAGGTCGACCGGGCGGGGCGTCCCGCGCTCTTTCCCGGTGGGGTCGTCCTCACCGGCGGGGGCGCTCTCCTGCGGGGGCTCACCGAGGTGACCCAGCAGATCACCGAGCTGCCCGCCCGGGTGGGCCTGCCCCAGGGGGTCACCGGCATGAACAGTGAGATCAGTGGTGCGCACCATGCGACCATCGTTGGCCTCATCCATTGGGGTGCGCGGTCGCACAGAGGGGGGAACGTTCGGGCCGGCAATGGCCAGAACGGCAACGGTCACAATCGCGGACAGAACGTCAGCGGCACATTTGGGCGGTGGTTACGTGAGCTTTTCTGATCGCATGCGCATGTATGGGCTCGACAACGACGATGACATCACGACCAGGGTGGAATCCCGAGGCAACACCGTGACGCGGCCGAGCCAGGCATCGCTGCGTCTCACAACCAGGAAGGAGGAGGCGCACATGGCAGACCTCGACAGGACTCTGGACGGCAACGCACGCATCAAGGTGGTCGGCGTAGGCGGTGGTGGCAGCAATGCCGTCAACCGCATGATCCGCAGTCGCCTGCGCGGCGTGGAGTTCGTGGCCGTCAACACCGACCATCAGGCGTTGGAGCACTGCGACGCTCAGCACAAGGTCAGGATCGGGGGCAAGCTCACCCGGGGGTTGGGAGCCGGCGGGGACCCGGCCAAGGGGGCCGACGCCGCGGAGGAGTCCCGTCAGGAGCTGAACGCCCTGCTCAAGGACTGCGACATGGTGTTCGTCACAGCGGGCATGGGTGGAGGCACCGGCACCGGCGCGGCCCCCGTGGTGGCCGAGATTGCCAAGGAGAGCGGCGCGCTCACCATCGGCGTGGTCACCAAGCCCTTCCGCTTTGAGGGACCGCGACGGCAGCGCGCGGCCGAGGAGGGAATCGGCAACCTCCAGCACCGGGTCGACACCCTCATCACCATCCCCAACGAGCGGCTCATGCAGGTCGCCGACAAGAAGATGCCGATTACCAAGGCATTCGAGATCGCCGACGATGTGCTCCGTCAGGGCGTTCAGGGCATCAGCGATCTCATCGCCTTTCCGGGGCTGATCAACCTCGACTTCGCCGACGTCAAGGCCATCATGTCCGGCCAGGGGGCGGCACTCATGGGAATCGGCTTCGGCAGCGGTGACACCCGGGCCACCGATGCGGCGCGCGCCGCCGTCGCCAGCCCGCTTCTGGAAACCACAATCGCCGGCGCCAAGGGCATCCTGCTCAACATCACCGGTGGGCCCGACCTCACCCTGTACGAGGTCAACGAGGCGGCTCAGCTGGTCAGTGAATCGGCGGATCCTGACGCTCAGATCATCTTCGGGACCGTCATCAACGACCGCGGCGAGGACGAGGTCAAGATCACCGTCATCGCCACCGGCTTCACCGGTGCCATAGACGTGCTGGGGACGCTGGCATACGAGCCCCCCGCCCGACCCATCGTCGCCGAGGCGCCGCCATACACCCCGCCGGTGCGACAGCCTATTGGTGCCTACGACGCCGACGACCTCGACATCCCCGCCTTCCTTCGCGATCGCCGGTGACGGCCCGGCGCGTGGCTGCCGGGACCAATGCCCGGTGATGCCGAGGAGAGCCACGTTGGCCTTCGCAGCCGGCGTGGCGAGGCGGTCGCGGTAGAGGTCGTCCCGCGCCCTCACGCCGGTGGTCCGCCGTGAGGTGTCCGTTCTGCGGGGCGGCCGACTCCAAGGTCGTCGACTCTCGTGACTCCGAGGTGGGGGAGGCGATCCGGCGCCGCCGGGAGTGCCTGGGATGCGGACGACGGTTCACCACGTACGAGAGCATCTTCGAGGGGGCGCCCCTGCACGTGGTCAAGAAGGATGGGCGGCGCGAGGAGTTCGACCGGCAGAAGCTGCTCAACGGCCTTCTCATGGCGGCCAAGAAGCGGCCGATCCGGCCGGTGCAGCTGGAGGCGGTCGTTGAGGAGGTGGAGAGCGCCGTGCGGGCGCGCAACCAGAGCGAGGTACCCAGTCGCGAGGTCGGGGAGATGGCCATGGAACGGCTCCACCTGCTCGACGAGATCGCCTACATCCGCTTCGCCTCGGTCTACCGCTCCTTCAAGGATGCCGACGACATGCGCGCGGCCATGGAGGAGATGCTCGCCCACCCCGCCAGCCGGGGGGGCGCCCCGAGGGTTCGGGGTGGACGCCGGGGCCGCCGGGGCCACGACTCGGAGCTGTCTCTCGACCTGGGCAATGGGAGGTAGATGTCCGACGCGGACGCCGGCCTGCTCAGCGCCATAGCCGCGGTACGCCGGCGACTCCAACAGGCTGCGGACCGGGGCCACCGGGATCCTTCAGCAGTCACCTTGGTGGCCGTCACCAAGACGGTGGAGGTGTCCCGGATGGCTCAGGCCATCGCTTTCGGGCTCACCGATATTGGAGAGAACCGCGTCCAGGAGGCGGTGGCCAAGCGCGCAGAGCTGGGCTCACCGGCGCGATGGCACCTTATCGGGCACCTGCAGACCAACAAAGCTCGGCAGGCCGCCATCACGTTCGATGCCGTTCACAGCATCGACAGCTCCCGGGTGGCCATCGCCCTCGACCGTCACCGCCCCCCGAGTGCAGAGGCGCTGGAGGTGCTCATCGAGGTCGAGCTCACCGGGATTCCCGGGCGCTCCGGCGTCGTGGCGGCCGGACTGCGGGAGCTTGTCGCCGCGGTGGCCGAGCTTGGGCGCCTACGCCTGACCGGCCTCATGACCGTGGCGCCCCCGGCTCCGCATCCGGAGGCTGCGCGACCCTACTTCCGGCGGCTGCGCGAGCTCCGCGATGAGCTGATGCCGGAGCTCGGCCGCCTGAGCATGGGTATGAGCGACGACTTCGAGGTGGCGGTGGAGGAGGGGGCAACGCTGGTGCGCGTGGGTCGAGCCATCTTCGGAGCGCGGCCGCCGGCAGGTCGACCGGGCGAGCCGCCGACCGGTCCAGGCCATGGCCACGGCCGCAGAGGAGAGTGACTGCGGCCGTCGTCGGGCTGAGCCTGAAGGCCTAACGCTGGCCAGGGCCACTGGTGTCGGGTGATCGGGAAGTCGGTGTCATCCGGGACTCCGCTGGATCGATGCCGGCAGCCTCGCATGAGCAGGTTTCTGAACGATCAGCCTCGCGGCATGGTCTGGGGGTCTCGCCGTGCCTCGCCGCTAAGGTTGGGTCGTATGGGCCGTTTCGCACCGGTGGGCAGTCGCGCTCACTTCGCCGCTTCCGAAAGGGAGGTGATCGATTTCTGGCGTGCCGGCGACGTCTTCGCCCGCAGCCTGAAGCAGCGGGAGGGGGCTCCTGCCTACGTCTTCTATGAGGGGCCGCCCACCGCCAATGGGATGCCCGGTATTCACCACGTGCTGGCCCGTTCGTACAAGGATCTCTTTCCTCGATACCGGCAGATGTGCGGCTTCTCGGTTGCCCGCAAGGCCGGCTGGGACACCCACGGGTTGCCGGTGGAGCTGGAGATCGAGCGATCGCTGGCCATCAGCGGCAAGCGTCAGATCGAGGAGTACGGTGTCGCCGCCTTCAACGCTCTCTGCCGGGAATCGGTCGGCCGCTACATCGACGAGTGGGTGCGCACCACCGAGCGGCTGGGCTTCTGGCTGGACATGGAGCACCCCTACCGCACCTATGACGGCACCTATATCGAATCGGTGTGGTGGAGCCTCAAGCAGCTGTGGGACCGTGACCTTCTCTACCAGGGCTACAGGGTCACGCCATACTGCCCGCGATGCCAGACCTCGCTCTCCTCCCATGAGCTGAGCCAGGGGTACCGTGAGGACACCCCCGACCCCTCTGTCTACGTCAAGTTCCGGCTCAACGACGGCGACAACTCGCCCTTCCTGCTGGCCTGGACCACAACCCCGTGGACACTCCCCGGCAACGTCGCCCTGGCTGTTCATCCCGCCGAGGACTACGTGCGCATCCGGCAAGGGGACGAGGATCTCATCCTCGCCCGTGCCCGGCTGGAGGTGATCGAGGGAGACTACGAGGTCGTCGAGGAGATGCGAGGCAGCGACCTGGCACTGCTGACCTACGAGCCGTTGTTTACGGATCTCCTGCCCGAGGGCCGGGCTTTCGTGGTTCTGGAGGCTCCCGAGCTGGTCAGCATGAGCGAGGGGACCGGCATCGTTCACACCGCCGCCGCCTACGGTGTCGCCGATCTGGAGCTATGCCGCCGGCATGGCGTCGCCGTCCGCCACGTGGTCGGCCTGGATGGCCGCTTCCTGGAGGGCCAGACGCGCTACCGGGGGCTCTTCGCCAAGGAGGCGGACGCTCGAATCATCGCCGACCTGCGCGATCAGGGAAACCTCTACCGGGAGTCGGTGATCCGGCACACGTATCCCTTCTGCTGGCGCTGCGAGACGCCACTCCTGTATTACGCGCTGGACTCCTGGTTCATCAGCACCACCAGCGTGCGGGACCGGCTC
>JBHELP010000036.1:0-3079 GCA_046263035.1 Candidatus Dormibacteria bacterium
ATCCCACCCTGCTCAGTGGAACCAACTACTGTGACGTTGGCTTCGAGTGCGATCCCCACTCCCGGCGAGTGGTTGTGCTCAGCGCCATCGACAACCTGGTCAAGGGTGCCGCGGGCCAGGCTGTTCAGGCCATGAATGTCCGGTACGGGTGGAATGAGCGGTTGGGCCTGGAGTTCGGCGGCCTCTACCCTCTCTGATGCTGGTGATCAAGGCCGGAGGCAGCCTGCGCAATCTTGAACCACTGCTCGGCGATGTGGCCGCCGCCGGCGGCCCGATGGTGCTTCTCCATGGAGCCAACCGTGACCTGGATGAGCTGGCCACCCGTCTCGGTCACCCACCGCGCATGGTCACCTCCGAGCGGGGTGAGGTGAGCCGTTACAGCGATGCCAGCACCATGGACCTTTTCCTCATGGCCTATGCGGGCAGGGCCAACAAGCGGATCGTGGAGAGCCTCCGCCGGCTCGGGGTCAACGCTCTGGGCCTCACCGCCATGGACGGGGGCATCGCCGTGGGTCGGCGCAAGCCCCACCTGCGCATCAGCGACGGGGACCGGGTACGCGTGTTGCACGACGATCACAGCGGCACCATCGAGCGCATCGACCCCACTTTGTTGTGGCTGCTGATCGCGACCGGCCATCTGCCCGTGCTCTGCCCGCCCGCCCTCAGTCACGAGGGGGAGGCCATCAACGTCGATGGCGACCGTCTGGCGATGGAGATGGCCGTCTCGCTCGGCGCCACGCGGATGCTCATCTTCGCGGACATCCCCGGCCTTCTTCGTGACGTCGACGACGAGACGAGTCTGATCGAGCGGGTCCAGGGTGACGAGATCGACTCCTGCTTCGTGCACACGCGTGGGCGCGCCCGGGTCAAGCTGCGGGCGGCGCAGCAGGCCCTTCGTCGCGGAGTTGGCGCCGTGGTGCTCGCCGACGGTCGGCGCGAACATCCACTCCGCGATGCGCTGGCCGGCTCCGGCACGTGGTTGCTGCCGTGACCGGCGGCGGTCCCTGAGCATGCGCTCGATCAGCCTTCATGCCAGTCGCGGCATCAACCTGGTGTCCGGGTCCGGAGTCCATATATTCGATGACAGGGGCCGCCGCTACCTGGACATGATGACCAACTACGGGGTCAACATCCTCGGCCACAGCCATCCCGACGTGGTCGCCGCGATCTCCGATCAGGCGGCGCGTATCACCAACGTCCACCAGAGTTTCGGCAGCCCGGCCCGGGAGGAGTTCCTCGCGGCCCTGGGTTCCCTCCTGCCGTCGCCGTTGAGCAGCGTGTCCTTCGGGAACTCCGGAGCCGAGGCCGTCGAGGCGGCGCTGAAGTATGCGCGAGTGGTCACCGGCCGGTCCACCTTCGTGGCCATGAACCGCGGCTATCACGGCCGCAGCTTCGGCGCCCTGGCGGTGACCGGCGACCGCCGGTACCAGGACCCCTTCGCTCCCATGCTCGAGGCGGTGCGACATGTTCCCTTCGACGACCTGGACGCCCTTGGCACTGTTCTCGACGATTCAGTTGCCGCCGTGGTGCTGGAGCCCATTCAGGGGGAGGGCGGCGTGCGTCTCCCGGCCGGCGGCTACCTACGGGGGGTGCGCGAGCGATGTGACGCCGCCGGTGCACTGCTCATCCTCGACGAGATCCAGACGGGGTTTCGCTGTGGCGCCCCGCTGGCGTCGACGGCGGAGGGCGTTGTGCCCGACATCCTCTGCCTGTCCAAGGGGATCGCCAACGGGCTGCCCCTATCCGTGACGGTCACCACCGACGCGGTGGCCGCAGGCATACCGCGGGGAAGCCATGGCAGCACCTTTGCCGGTGGCCCCCTCATGTGCGCCGCGGGCGCGGCCACCCTGCGGGTTCTCGCTGATCCGGGGGTGCATCACCGGGTCCGCGAGGTCGGGGGCCGGCTGCAGGAGGGCCTGGCCGGGCTGGCCATGCCCGAGATTCGCGAGGTGCGCGGTCGCGGGCTGATGCTGGCCCTGGAGTTGAAGCGACCGGCGACACCGGTCATCCGGGCCCTTCAGGAGCGTGGCGTCCTCACCCTACCGGCGGGGACTACATCCATCCGTTTCCTGCCTCCGCTTCTCATCGAAGGGAGTCACGTCGACGAGGCCGTGTCGGCGGTGGGAGATGCCATCGAGGCCACCCGGGGCCAGGCGATGGCAGGCGTCACGCCGTAGCGACGTCACCCAGCTCCGGTGCGGCCGGATAGCTGCCCAGCACCCGCAGGTCGGCGGTGGCCCGGCGGACCTCGGTCAACGCCGTGCTCACTGCGGGATCGTCCTCATGCCCATCCAGGTCGATGAGAAAGAAATACCTCCCCATCCCCCGCCGTGTGGGCCGCGATTCGACCTTGGAAAGGTTGATGTCGCGTTCCGAGAAGGGTCGGAGGATGGTGAGCAGTGCGCCGGGCACGTTCTCTCTGGGGGTGCAACAGATCGATGTTCGGTCGTGCCCCGTGGCCGGTACCCGCTCATGGCCGAGGATGACGAAGCGGGTGACGTTGTCCTCGTCATCCTCGATGTCCTCGGCGACGATGTCCATGCCGTAGAGGCGGGCGGCCCGACGGTTGCCGATGGCGGCGATGTTGCCGGCGTGGACCAGGCTGCTCACCGCCGCCGAGGTCGACAGGGCGGGAAGGATCTGCGCCTGGGGAAGGTGTTCGAGAAGGAACCGCCGGCACTGGGCCGCAGCCAGGGGGATGGAGACGATGCGCTCGATCTCGGTCAGGCCCACACCGGGGCGGGCGACGAGCTGGTGATGGATGGGCAGGTTCACCTCGGCGACGATCCGAGGCGCACGCTCGGCATGGATGAGCTGATCCAGGGTGACGCTGACCGAGCCCTCCAGTGAGTTCTCGATGGGGACCACCGCCCGATCGACAAGCCGGTGGATGACCGCGGAGATCGCCGCCGCCACCTCCGGGAAGGAAACCAGCTCCGCCTCGCCGTTGAAGTGGTTGAGGGCCGCCTCCTCGCAGAAGCTGCCCTCGGGGCCCAGGTACGCAACACGTGGCATCGGGGGATTATCCCGATGTCCTGCTCACACCGGCGCTTCGGCGTCCGGCTCCTCGTTCCAGGCC
>JBHELP010000037.1:0-4097 GCA_046263035.1 Candidatus Dormibacteria bacterium
TGCTGATCATCGGCAGCGGCAACGTCGTGCACAACCTGGGGCTGATCGACTGGGGGCGGCCGGATGCCGGGTTCGACTGGGCGCACCGGTTCGACGACGCCGCCCGGGAGCTGCTCACCACCACGCCCGGCAATGTGCTCGAGCTGCAGGGCCATGCCGACTTCCGGAGAGCGGTGCCCACACCCGACCATTTCCTCCCCCTCGTGTACCTTGCCGCCCTTGCGGACGCGGCGCGCAGCCCGACCGAGGTGCTGATCGACGGCTACGCGATGGGCTCGCTGTCGATGACCGCGTACACCCTGGAGGCCGAGTGCCCCGACCATGGCGCGGATGCCGGACCGGCGCCGCCGCTGCCCGGTTCCGACGTGGTCCCGCCCGGCGAGAGCAACGTCTGAGGCGTCCCGTGACGCCGGCGAATTCGGGATCTCAGGCGGGGCGTGCCATCTATCCTTTGGTTGTGAAGACCCCATTCGAATTTCCGCCGCTGACCGCAGCGTGGCGCCATGAAGGAGCGCGCTCAGGCTTTGAAGTAACTTGCTTCCACAGAATCGATTGTGGCCTACGCATCGAGGGGTGCACAACCGCAGTCGAGGGTGACCGCGCCTGGGTGGTTGACTATGAGATCGAGCTTGACGCGTCCTGGTCAACGCGAAACGCGCACGTCTCGAGGCAGTCAATATCCGGGTCACGCACTACAAAGCTGCAAGCGGACGGCAGGGGTCATTGGCTCGTGGATGGCAAGGCTGCCGCCCATCTGGAAGGCTGCTTTGACATCGACTTGGAGTCTTCCGCCTTGACCAATGCGTTTCCTGTGCACCGGCTGGGTCTGACTACGGCCAGACGAGCAGACGCGCCAGCGGCATACGTCCGCGCCAACGATCTGGCCGTCGAACGACTGGACCAGATCTACGTGCGGCTACCCGACAAGGCCGCTTACCAACGCTATGACTACACCGCTCCCGCCTTCGAGTTCACGAGCCGCCTGGAATACGGCCGACCGGATCATCGCCGCGATCCGGATATCGCCACGCGTGAAGGCGATGACCGCGCCGCTGTCAAGAATCAGCCGGGCCAGAGTGCGCCCATCTCGGCCACGGCGGCAGTGTCCGCTCCGTCATATATGGCGCGGTGCTGGCCAGGGAGATCGGATCTCGGTCAGGCCGACGTGGCCGTCTGGTGTTCCAGATGCTCGCCAAGGGCGTTGGCCAGACGTTCGATGGTCGACATTCGGGGATCGACCTCGCCTCCTTCGATTCGAGCGAGTGCAGGTTGTGATGTGCCCATACGTGCGGCAACGACGGCCTGGCTGAGGCCGAGCGCCCGTCGTTTGTCGGCAAGGGCGCGAAGCAGCCGGCGAGTCTCCACCCTGGCATCGACCATCGCTGGGAAGTCCGGGGTGACCGCCGCGCGCTCCGCGACCAACTCATCGAGAAAGTCTTGGGACATGGCGCTATTATGCCTCAAGCGATATACCCAGCGGCCGTGTGAGGCTGGGCGGGATCACCCTGCGTGATCGCCAGTCCGCCAGCCGGCGCTCAGCCAGGCTGATCGTGTGGGCCGGTGTCTGCTGGGACTTTTTGGAGAATGCCTCGAGGGCCAGTAAGACCCGGCCACGGGATCCCTCTGGCGCGAACAACACGCGAAACGTGGCCCGTCGGCCTTCGGCGCGGACTTCGTAGATATCGCCTCGCAGGTGGCGAGCGGCCACCAAACCATTGAGTGCGACGTCCTTCATTCCCGCGGCAACCGCCAAGGCATCATCGTCCGAGAGTCCGGTGATGAAACGGTGCACCGGGCGCTGCCCACTCGCCGTCCGGTAGTCCCGCCAGCGACGTGGCTGTGGCACAGCTGTCGGCCGGGGTTTCAGCGGAGTAGCTTCTGACCCCCGCCGGGTGCCGGCCGGAGGCGATCGATAGTCGTCCATGGCGATTCCAGGTCCATGCGTGTGACAGTGGCGAGTCCCCACGGACAGCATCCGGACGTCCATTGGTGACCAAACTGGGCCGGCCCTGTTCATGAGTCACGTCGCCGGGGAGGGCACGGTCACTTGACATGGCACGCTTTACCTCAAGGTGGTCAGCGGCCGTGACTGAGATCCGGCGCGGTGCTGGCGAGGGGTCGTATCTCGGTCAGAGCGACGTGGCCGGGGAACGGCGGGTCAGCGGTCGATGGTGCCCATGCTGGCGTAGCGGTCACCCGCTGTCACGCCCCGGGGGGCGGCGACATCGAGGCGGGCCAGCTCCTCCACGGTGAGGCTGACGCGGGCTGCCGCGACATTCTCCTCCAGGTAGCTGCGCCGCTTGGTACCCGGTATGGGCACGATGTCGTCGCCCTGGTGGAGTAGCCATGCCAGGGCAATCTGACCGGGCGTCACACCCTGGGCCTCCGCCAGCTCGCTGACCCTGTCAACGATGGTCATGTTGTGGCGGAAGTTCTCGCCCTGGAAGCGGGGATGGTTGCGTCGGAAGTCACCCTCCGGTATGTCGTCGGGGGACCTGAACCGGCCGGTGAGGAATCCGCGCCCCAGTGGGCTGTACGCGACGAAGCCGATGCCGAGCTCCCTCACGGTGGGGAGGATCTCCGCCTCCGGCTCACGGGCCCACAGCGAGAGCTCCGTCTGAAGGGCCGTGATGGGGTGTACCGCATGGGCGCGGCGGATGGTCTGGGGCGAGGCCTCCGAGAGCCCCAGGTGTCGCACCTTGCCTTCGGCCACCAGCTCCGCCATCGCACCAACCGTCTCTTCGATGGGCACCGCGCGGTCAACCCGGTGCTGGTAGTAGAGGTCGATGTGGTCGACGCCGAGACGTTGCAGCGAGGCCGCGCAGGCGCTGCGCACGTACTCGGGCCTCCCGTTGACGCCGACGCTGCTGCCGTCCGTCCGGCGCTCGTGGCCGAACTTGGTGGCCAGATTCACATCGTCACGACGGCCGGCTATGGCCCGGCCCACCAGCTGCTCGTTGGTGAAGGGCGCATATATGTCGGCGGTGTCAAGGAAGTTCACCCCGAGGTCCAGGGCCCGGTGGATGGTGGCCACCGCATCTCCCTCATCGGCGGCCCCGTAGAACTCCGACATACCCATGCAGCCAAGGCCCAGCTCGGACACCTCCAGGCCGTTGGATCCGAGGTGCCGCCGTCTCATCGCCGTCATCGTCGTATCGGTCATGTGGGCCTCCCAATTCGCTTTCACAATCGAGCCGCAATGGCGGCTCGCGCGGTCGCGGCCCATCCGCGCCTGCTCACATACAGGGTGGCACACGGGTACCGTCGAGGCATGAACGGGAAATTGCGCAAGACCCGCGGCGGTCACTCTGGTGAGCCTGCTCTGAGCCGCTCGGTTCTTGTTGTGCCCGATGTCACCAGACCGTCAACGGTCGCGGTCGGCGGTGAGAGCGCAGCCTCCCATCCTTGGTGACGAGCCGCAGCCCATGCTCCACGGCGGTCGCATAGATCAAGCGATCAGCGGGATCGCCGGGGAAAGACGTGGGAAGGGAGGCCGCCGTGTCGGCAACTGGCGGGGTCACGCCAATGGTCCGGACGTCGGCGGCGAGCTGTTCCAGCCAGGAGCGGACCGGGAGACTGATGACGATCCGGTCGTGCCGCGCCAGCCAGGCGAGCTCGAACCAGGTGATGCCGGCGACGGCGAGCTCGTCCGCCTCGTCCAGGGCCTGCCCCGCCGCCTCGCTGAGGCGCTCGGGCTCTGCCGCCCACCGGTGGACGACATGGGTGTCCAGCAGGACGGTGGTCACGGGAGGTTCCAGGTCACCCCGGTGGTGAACAGGTCCCCGTCCGGCGCCGCGGTCGTCGCCATCCCCGGCAGCTTGCCGCGCAGCGGGCGCGATCCCCTTGCGGGGACGAGGCGTGCCACCGCCCGGCCATGCTTGGTGATCTCGAGGACCTCTCCGGCAGCGACCTCGTCGAGCAGTGCCAGAATGTGAGCCTTGGCCTCCGTGGCGGTCACCCTTCTGTACATGTGGTCATTATAGTGGTCCGATGAGCGGTTGCAGTCACAAGGCGGAGGCCTCCGCGTCCGTCTAGACTTCCTCGTCATCGGCCGGGTCTCGAACCGCTGTCAGCCACCTTGGCGACCAACCGAGAGG
>JBHELP010000038.1:0-9142 GCA_046263035.1 Candidatus Dormibacteria bacterium
CGTGCCCGCCGGGGCGCCCGGCTGGCGGCGATCACCAGCGGAGGCGCCATCCCCGACACCGCGGACTATGACGTCGTCGAGGACCCGGCGGGAACCTTCGTGGGCAGGCTCAACGAGGATTTCGCCATCGAGAGCATGGCCGGGGACGTCTTCCTGCTGGGCAACACGTCATGGCAGATCCGTCGCGTCGAGGGGTCGACCGTCCGCGTTCAGGATGCTCACGGAGCGCCGCCGACCATCCCCTTCTGGCTGGGAGAGGCACCGGGCCGCACCACCGAGCTCTCGGCCGCGGTGTCCGACCTTCGTGAACAGATCTCCGCACGCCTCGGCAGCGTCACCCGCCCCGCCGCCATCGAGTGGCTCACGGCCGAGACCGCCGTCGACCATGACGGCGCCGAGCAGCTGGTCGACTACATCGAGGAGACCCGCGCGGTTCTGGGGTCGCTGCCCACCACCCGCCGGGTGATCGCCGAACGGTTCTTCGACGAGGCCGGGGGAATGCAGCTGATCATTCACGCCCCCTTCGGAGCCCGGATCAACCGGGCCTGGGGGCTGGCACTCCGCAAGCGATTCTGTGTGACCTTCGACTTCGAGCTGCAGGCGGCCGCCACCGACGACGGCATCCTGCTCTCGCTCGGCGAGCAGCACAGCTTTCCACTCGACTCGGTGTTCTCCTATCTGGCCTCGGCAACTCTGGAGGAGGTGCTGGTGCAGGCGATGCTCCCCTCCCCCATGTTCACCAACCGCTGGCGGTGGAATGCGGGGCGGAGCCTGGCCCTGCCCCGTCACAGCGGCGGCCGCCGGGTGCCGATGCCGATTCAGAGGATGCGCGCCGAGGACCTGCTGGCCGCGGTGTTCCCCGACCAGGTCGCCTGTCAGGAGAATCGGTCCGGGCCGCTGGCCGTACCCGACCATCCCCTGGTGGCCGAAACCGTGCGCAACTGCCTGCATGAGGCGATGGACGTCGAGGGGCTCGGCGCGGTGGTGGCGGGGATAGAGGCGGGAGCCATCGAGACCCGGGCGGTCGAGACCGCGGCGCCCTCCGCGATGTCTCACGAGATCCTCAACTCGAACCCCTATGCATTCCTGGACGACGCGCCCCTGGAGGAACGCCGGGCACGGGCCGTATCTCTGCGGCGGACCGACCCCGACCTGACCCGGGGCATCGGTGCTCTCGACCCGGCGGCGATCGCCGAGGTCTGCTCCCAGGCCTGGCCCGAGATCCGGGATGCCGACGAGCTCCACGACCATATCCTCACCCTCTGTCTCCTCCCCGAAGGCGACCCTGGCGGCCGCCCCGAGCTGATCGGCGGGCTGATGGAGACCGGCCGCGTCACGGTTGCGACCTGGAGCGACGGCGAGGGACGGTCGCGCCGGGCACACGTCGCGGCGGAGCGTGCCGAGCTGGTGCGCCGGGCGCTCCCGGAGGTCCGATTCCATCCCGCGCTCGCAGCTGAGCGTCGCGGGGCCGGGAGCGGCGACTCGACGTCCATGGAGGAAGGGCTACGCGCCATCGTGCTCGGCTGGATCCAGTCGATAGGGCCGACGACCGCGGCCGCGCTGGTCTCGCGCCTCGGCCTGAGGGCGGCCGATGTCGAGCTGGCGCTGCTGGCGCTGGAGGGCTCCGGAGTGGTGCTCCGGGGCCGGTTCAGCCCCGGCGTGGCCGCTGAGGAGTGGTGCGAACGCGGCCTCCTGGCCCGGATCCACCGCCTGACCGTGGGCCGGCTGCGGGCTGAGATCGAGCCGGTGCCGCCCGCGACGCTGATGCGCTTCCTGCTCCGCTGGCAACACGCCGAGCCACGGAGCCGGCTTCACGGACGCGAGGGGATCACCGAGGTCATCTCCCAGCTGCAGGGCGTGGAGCTACCGGCGCCCGCGTGGGAGGAACACGTGCTGCCATCCCGGATCGCGAACTATCAGGCCGCCGACCTCGAGCAACTCTGCCTGGCGGGCGTCGTCGCCTGGGGACGGGTGAACCCCTCACCGCGGCCGGTGGAGGTGGACGGCACCGGCGAGGGAGGGCCCAGGCGCCCGCATGGCACCGGACGCAACACTCCGATCTCCTTCCTGGTCCGCGACCAGCTCCGCATCCACCTCCGCCCCGGCGAGGTCGACGATGTGTCGCCGGCCGCCGGTGCGGTGGCCGGCTTCCTGGGCGAACGGGGAGCCTCCTTCACCTCGGAGATCGTGGCCGGCACCGGCCGGCTCAACGCCGAGGTCGAGGACGCGCTCTGGGAGCTGGTGGCACGAGGACGGGTCAGCGGGGACGGGATCGCCGGCCTGCGGGTCCTGCTCTCGCGCGCCGACGCCCGGGGCCCCGCGCACCCGCGGTTCCGGGCCCTGCCGGGAGCGCCCCGGAACGGCCGCCGGCCGGCGTCCGGCCGCTGGGCGCTGTGGACGGCGAACATCGAGCCTGCCAGTTCCGAGGAGCGCTGTGAGGCGATCGCCCGGCAGCTGCTGCAGCGCTGGGGCGTGATGGTCCGGGAGCTGCTCAGCCGAGAGCGAACAGCGCCGCCGTGGCGCGAGCTGCTGCGGGTGTACCGGCGCTGGGAGGCGCAGGGCAGGGTGCGAGGCGGGCGCTTCATCGCCGGGCTGGCGGGCGAGCAATTCGCACTCCCGGAGGCGGTGGAGGCATTGCGCGCGGTACGGCGGCTGCCCGACGACGCCGCGCCGGCGATCGTCTCCGCGGCCGACCCGCTCAACCTGGTCGGCATCCTCCTGCCTGGGGCACGTATATCCCCCTACTCGGGCTCGGTGATCGCGCTTGTGAACGGCGTCCCCGTGGACACCGGTCCCCTGGGGCTGATCCGGAGCCACCTGGGCAACGGCACCGGGGCTCCGGTGGCGGCCGGAGCCGGCTGAGCGCGGCTGAAGAGGACTGTGGCACGCCACATCCCGTGATTGCCCGGCCCGGTGCTGGCGGATCACCGTGACGGCCGTTCCCACCCGCTTCAGCGGCACCGGGGCGGCGCTGGTGGTGCCGGTGCTAGCGGATCACCTTTACGGTCGTTCCCACGGCCTTTGTCAGTGCCGTCCAAGACCGATCGGCGGTCACCGCAGGAACCGTCCGGCGCCGAGCCAGTGCCAGGCAGGCACGGTCGCCGAGCGACAATCCGGCCGAGCGCGTGACCGCCCAAAGACGGGCGGCGTCATCGGCGTCGTCCTGGTCGAAGGGGGTCACCGAGAGCCCCAGACCCTCCATGTCGCTGCGAAGGCGGCCGATGCTCTCGCCCATACGTCTGACCTTCTGACCGACCTCCGACCAGTTGACTGCGGACATGACCGACTCCGGTAGAAGAGCCGCAGCCACCTCCCAGCCAGGCTCCGCGTGCAGAACCGCCAGGAGCGCCGAGGCGTCCATGACGTAGGCGCGCTCGGTCACCGGCTCGCCTCTCGGCGCACCTCTTCTCGACGCTCGGCGAGCAGCTCATCAACCAGGCTCACGTCCTGGGGTACCGCGTGGCCGAAACGCTCTTGCACGCGGGCCAGGATGGCGCCGGGGCGTTCCAAAATCAGCGTGTCATCCTGAACCCGGGCAGCCAGTTCGTCCCCATCGCGTACTTCCAGGGCGACCCGCAGCTCTGCCGGGATCACTATCCGCCCCTGCCTTCCCATACGGATCTGGACTGATTCCGTGCCAGATCTCCTTGAGCGTGCCATCTCCAACCCAGTATGCCACGTTTTCAAGCATCTGTGGCGCCGGAGCCCGAGCCCAGATGGATAGTGGCTCGGCGAGGGGTCAGTCAGGGTTCCGCCCGGGGCGCCTCTCCGGGACGGTAGAGCACAGCCCCCGACTCCCTGAACTCTCTCGACTTCTCGTCCATTCCCACCCTCAGGGCGTCCTCGGCGTCGATGCCATGGGTGTCGGCGTACGTGCGCACATCATGGGAGATCTTCATCGAGCAGAACTTGGGGCCGCACATCGAGCAGAAATGCGCCTGCTTGGCGGCGCCGGCGGGCAGGGTCTCGTCGTGATAGGAGCGCGCACGCTCCGGATCCAGCGAGAGGTTGAACTGGTCCTCCCAGCGGAAATCGAACCGCGCGGTGCTGAGCTCGTCGTCGCGAGCCTGGGCTCCGGGATGCCCCTTGGCGAGATCCGCGGCGTGCGCCGCGATCTTGTAGGCGATCACGCCCTCCTTGACGTCATCACGGTCGGGAAGCCCCAGATGCTCCTTGGGGGTGACATAGCAGAGCATCGCGGTGCCGTACCACCCGATCATCGCCGCGCCGATCGCCGACGTGATGTGGTCGTACCCCGGCGCGATGTCGGTGGTGAGCGGACCCAGGGTGTAGAACGGCGCCTCGTGGCACAGCTCCAGCTGCAGGTCCATGTTCTCCTTGATCTTGTTCATGGGAACGTGACCCGGGCCCTCGATCATCACCTGGCAGTCGTGCCTCCAGGCCACCTCGGTGAGCTCCCCGAGCGTACGCAACTCGGCGAGCTGCGCCTCGTCATTGGCGTCCGCGACCGAACCGGGGCGCAGGCCGTCACCGAGTGAGAAGGTGATGTCGTACGCGCGCATGATCTCGCAGATCTCCTCGAACCGCGTGTGCAGGAAGTTCTCCTGGTGATGGGCCAGGCACCAGGCGGCCATGATCGATCCCCCCCGCGACACGATCCCGGTGACCCGGCGTGCGGTCATCGGCACGAAGGCCAGACGCACACCGGCATGGATGGTGAAGTAGTCCACCCCCTGTTCCGCCTGTTCGATCAGGGTGTCGCGGTAGACGTCCCAGCTGAGCTCCTCGGCCCTGCCCCCCACCTTCTCCAGCGCCTGGTAGATCGGCACCGTGCCGATCGGCACCGAGGAGTTGCGGATGATCCACTCCCGGGTGGTGTGGATGTTCCGCCCGGTGGACAGGTCCATGACCGTGTCGGCGCCCCAGCGGATGGACCACGAGAGCTTGTCGACCTCCTCATCAATTGAGGAGGTGACCGCGGAGTTGCCGATGTTGGCATTGATCTTCACCAGGAAGCTGCGGCCGATGATCATCGGCTCGGTCTCGGGATGGTTGACGTTGGCCGGGATCACCGCCCGCCCCCGGGCCACCTCATCCCGGACGACCTCGACGGCAACGTTCTCCCGCAGAGCGATGAACTCCATCTCGGGGGTGATCACGCCGCGCCGCGCGTAGGCCAGCTGGGTGACCGCGGTGCCACCGCGCCCGCGAAGCCGCGGTCGACCCTGGGTCGGGAAGACCGCCGTGTTGGCGAGGCTTCGATTGCCGGCGCGCTCGCCGTCATCCTGGGGCCGCACCTCCCGACCCGGGTACTCCTCGACGTCGTTGCGCTCCCGTACCCAGCCGGCGCGCAGGGGTGCCAGCCCGCGGCGCACATCCACGCTCACGGAGGTATCGGTGGCGGGTCCGCTGGAGTCGTAGACGAGCACGCTGCGTGCCGGTGAGGAATCATCCGCGGGCCCGCTCAGGGTTATCCGGCGGACGGGGACCCGGAGATCCGGCCGGGAACCATGGAGATATGCCTTGTCCACGCCCGGCCCGAGAGCCGGGTCTGGCGGGCCGGCGGCGGATGCGGCGGGTGGGTCGAGGAGCTGGGTCATGGGCGGTCTCCTTTCCGTCAGGTCGACGGAGGACGGTCGATGGGCCGGGGACCGAGGCGCCGCCGGGCAAGCTCATCGGCATCGGCACGCGCCGATGTGATGACGCTCGGCCCGCTTTCCCTTCGCTCGTGCTAACGAGATCAGGTTCCAGGAGTTGGTGGTCCTGATACCACCTCTCAGCTGCTCGCTCCCCCAGCGGGACTATTCAGATGTGGGCCACAGCATACGCCCGGATCAGCCCTTCCGGCGCCCTCCGGAGCGCATCCGCTCGCCGACCTCACGACGTCCGCTCTCCCAGCCGAGCTGGGCCAGCTGCGCGCTGCGCCGGCAGGCGTCAGGTGCCTCCCGCGCGTGCCTGAAAAGCCATTTCCCCGCGCCCGCCACCACGTCGAGCGGACCGGCGAGGGCATTGGCGACGATGTTCCCCGGGGGAGTGTCCGGAGCATGCGGGTGGGGTCGTGTCGGCGCCGTCTCCCTGGCCTCCTCGAGGGCGGCTCCGATGCGGACCAGCTCTTCCCTGTCCACCGCCTCGCGGAGGTGGGGGAACATCTCGCCCTCCTCCTCGTCGATGTGGTGGCGGACCTGCTCGATGAGGACTGTCACCTTGGGATGGAATCGCTCGCTCTCGGCAGACAGGGACTCCAATTCCAGCAGGGTCGTCTTCACCAGGTGATGCTCCTCGAGCGCCTCCAGGACATCGTCCTCCTCATCCGGCAGCAGCGTGCGCAACCGCGGGTAGAGGACCTCCTCCTCTATGGCGGCATGGACGCTCAACTCCTCGCTGATCCTCTCCACCAGGGCCTGCTTGCTCTTGTACGCGCGTTTGCCCAAACTCTCGTACCTGGTGAACAGATCCTTGACCCGTTCATGATCCTCGGTGAGAACTGTGACGGCGTCCTTGGTGGGTGGCACGGCCGGGCCTCCTATGATGCGGCGAGGCCACCGAGGTGCGGCACCTGTGAGGTGGCCGAAGTGACAACTCCAGTATAAGCTCATGGCCATTCCCCGCTGTCTCAGCATTGCATCCTCGGATTCCGGCGGCGGAGCCGGCATCCAGGCCGACCTCAAGGCCTTTGCCGCCGGCGGCTGCCATGGCATGACCGCGGTGGTCGCACTGACGGCCCAGAACACCCTCGCGGTCACCGAGGTCCACGAGGTTCCCCCCGCCTTTGTGGTCGCCCAGCTGAGAGCGGTCTGGGACGACATCGGCGTGGACGCCGCCAAGACCGGCATGCTGCGATCCCGCCCCATCATCGAGGCCGTTGCCGACTTCCTGGCCGACCATCGCGTGCCCCTTGTGGTCGATCCCGTCATGGTGGCGACCACGGGAACGGTGCTTCTCCGTGGCAACGCCCTGGCGGCCCTGCGACGGAGGCTGCTGCCCCTGGCCACCGTGGTCACTCCGAACCTGAGTGAGGCCCAGGTGCTGGCCGGCTCGACCTCCGGCCGGCGCCAGCTGGCAGAGCGGATTCACGCACTTGGTCCCCAGGCGGTGGTCATCACCGGCGGCCATGGGGCCGATCACTCGGATCATTTCTACGATGGCCATCAGCACGTCAGCATTCGTGTGGAACAGCAGGAGCCGGGCGCATCCCACGGGTCGGGATGCACACACTCGGCGGCGATGACGGCGCTGCTCGCCCATGGCGAGAGCCTGCTCGATGCCGCCCGCGGGGCCGCCGCGATGACGGCCGCGGCAATCGGCCGGGGCCTCACCGAGATCGGTGCGGGCGATGGTCCGCTGGACATCCTCGGCATCCGGTACCAGGTCCACCCGTCCGCCGATGCCGCCGGCCAGCCGGTGCGCTCCAGCGTCAGCCCAGGTCTCGGGGCCGCCGGCTACGGCGGCTCTCCGATCAGGGCTGCCGGCGACAGCGGTTCATCAACCAGGGCCCGCGGCGACAGCGGCTCGAGCGGTCCTCGACGATGAGGCTGCACGCCATCGTCAACGACTGGGAGACAGCGCGAATCGCTGTCGCGGGCGGGGCCTCGGTCGTTCAGCTGCGGCTCAAGGGAGTCTCCACCCCCGTCCGTGTCGGCATGGGCCGCCGCCTGCGCGCCCTGCCGGCGACGCTGGTCATCAACGACGACATCGATGCCGCACTGGGAGCCGGCGCCGACGGCGTGCACCTCGGGCCCGACGATGGGAGCGCTGAGCGGGCGTTGGCGGGCGGTCTGCTGGTGGGACGCTCAGTGTCCACGCCCGGGGAGGCGCGCCTGGCCGCGGCGGAGGGGGCCGCCTACCTCGGTGTCGGTCCTATCTATGAGACAACGTCCAAGGCGGATGCCGGCGAGCCCATCGGCCTCGAGGGGCTGGCCGAGGTCTGCCGCGCCGTGGCACTCCCGGTGGTGGCCGTCGGGGGCATCACCCCGGACAACGCGTTGGATTGCCTGCGAGCCGGTGCCAGGGGGTTGGCCGTGATGCGAGCGGCCCGGCACTCGGCCCTGCTTCTCGCGGCCATGGCGGGGTAACGCCCCGGCTACAGTTCCCACGGTGGAACTCTCCCACCGCCGCCTATTCCTGAGGCGGGCGGTGCTGGTCTCGGCGACGAGCGTCATCTGGAACCTGCTCTCGGGCACCACGGCGACGGTGACCGGGTTGGCTGTGGGCAGCGTGTCGCTGGGAGGCTTCGGCCTCGATGCGGCCGTCGACGGGGTGGCATCGATTGTGCTGATCTGGCGGTTCCGGGTTGAGCATGGCGATCAGTCGCGAGCCGCGGCGGTGGAGCAGCGCGCCGGCCGGGCGGTGGGAGTTGCGCTCCTGGTGATCGCCGTCTACGTCAGCATCACGGCGGCCGTGTCACTCGTCGGCGGGGCGGCTCCAGAGCACTCCCTGGTGGGCATGGGCATCGCCCTGGCCTCCCTGGTGATACTGCCTCCCCTGGCTGTTGCCAAGCGCAGGCTTGCCCGGCGGCTTGGCAGCGCCGCCCTCCGCGGTGACGGCGTGCTCACGGGAGTGGGTGCCATGCTGGCGGCCGCCACCCTCATCGGCCTGCTACTGTCCCAGCTGCGGGGGTGGCACTGGGCGGACCCGGTGGCCGGTCTGACGATCGCGGTGATCTTGGTTCGGGAGGGCCTCACGCTGCTCCGGAGCGCATCTCCGGCCCAATCCCAGGCGACCTCCTGAAGCCCTCGACAAGGTTGCCGTTCTGTTTGCGTGCGTTGCTCTGCACACGAGCGTGAGCATTGTTTGCCTGAGTTGCTATCCACAGCGCGCGACCATGGTCCACCTGCATTGCGGTCGCCGCGATTTCGTTAACCCGACCGGGGCGTTCTCTTATGGGCATGCCCAGATCAGACCAGGTGACATTTCGCCCGCCCCGCGGTTGATGGGCGATCGTGACAGCGCCGAAACGCCGGCGGCCGGACCGGTGACGCAACATGCTGGGGTGGACAGCGAGCCGGCGTACCGGCCGGGATCGGCGGAGGACTTCGACCGGCTCTACCGGGCCAGCTACAAGCGGCTGCTGTACACCCTGCTCGGGGTGCTCCGCGATCGCGCCGCCGCGGAGGACTGCGTGCAGGAGACCATCGCTCGCGGGTTTGCGGCGTGGTCGCGCTGGAAGCCGGATGCCCCGGCA
>JBHELP010000039.1:0-2800 GCA_046263035.1 Candidatus Dormibacteria bacterium
TCCTCGCAGAGGGCTGTCCACACCCGACCATCGCAGACAGCGATGAACGTCCGTGTAGGGGGCGGCCCCCCAGCTGCGGATGCCTTTGGCGCGACCTCGGTTCGGTAATGGGTCAACTCGGCTGTGGCAACCATGGGTCCCATGGTAGCAATGAGGGAGGGCACCCACTATGCCTCCCGGCGGGCCGCCTCCCTGGCCAGGTCACGCCAGGAGGCAGGATCCAGCTTGCTGAAGATGCGGGTGAGACGAACAGGCGAGTCCCGATCTCGTTGGTCAACCCCTGTGGCGAGTGACGGCCCCGCTGGTCGAGGCCAAAGTCTGGCGCCACAACAGATTCAATTGTGCAGCCAGTCCTCGATGCGAAGGTCAGGAATCCGCTGAAAGTGCCGGGCGTTGCCGGTGATGAGGGTGGCCCCCTGGGTGATGACTGTCGCCGCGATGCGCAGGTCCGGGTCGGCAAGCCTGGTCCCGCGGTGTTCCAGGTCGCTGCGAATCCTGCCATAGTGCTCGGCGGCTTCTCGGTCGAACGGGAGGATGCGGGCCGCTGACACGAGTTGCACGGCACGCGCGTACAACTCGGGTCGGTCGACCCGGTGCGCCCCATAGGCAAGCTCCCCGATGGTGATGGCCGTGGTGCCCTGCTCGGCGGCCGGGATCTCGGCGAGGCGCGCCACCAGGGTCGGTGATGGCCGGGGCCGCATGAGATTGCTCAGCGCGTCCGTATCGAGAACGATCATGCCTCGAGCTTCGGAGCTGGGCGCGACCTTTGGGTGGCCCGGCTGCGAACCGCAGCGACCAGCGACTCCGCGTACTCGGGTGCATCGCCGAAGGCGCCGACGAGGGCGAGAAATCCGGGGCGTCGCTGCTGGTCGAGGGCGGCGGCCGGGATGTCGCTGAGGGGGACCAGGGCGGCCATCGGCGTGCCGTTGCGTTCGACGACGTACCTCTGGCCCCGGTACCTGACAGCTCCCAGCACATCGGCGAACCGCCGCTTGGCCTCGGCCACGCTGATCGGGATGAACGCGTCTTGTGTCATAATGACATCATAACAGACCCCAGTTACTCGCTCGTCGGGCTGCTGGGCGGCAGCAGTGCGCCCGCACAGTCCTTCCTATACAGCTCGTCAACCGCGGCGCTCGATGAGAGCCTCGTTCTGGCCCGAGACGGCGGCTACAGCCAGTGAGCCACGGGGTGCCTCAGGAATTCGGTGAGGCCGATGCCCTGCCCGCCGACGAGCAGGGCTCGGGCTCCCGGGTGGTCGGCGGTGAAGGCGCGGAGACCGGGCAGGCGGTCCTTGCGCCTGCCACTCGTGACCTCAATGGCCATCACGTCGGCGCCCCGCCGGAGCACGAAGTCAACCTCGACGTTGCGCTCGCGCCAGTAGGAGACCTCGACGCCGGCCTCGGCGGCGGTGCTGACCAGGTGGGCGCCGATCGCGGTCTCGACAATCCGTCCCCATACGGCTTGCGCCTGTCTCGTCGCCGCGAAGCCGGTGCCGAGGTGTGCCGTCAGCAGCGCGGTGTTGAGAGCGAGGAGCTTGGGGCTCGAACCGCGCTGGCGTACCCGCGCTCCGGAATACTTGGGCAGGCCGAGGACGAGACCCGCCTGGGCGAGCAGTTCGAGATAGTGGGCGAGCGTGGTGGTGTTGCCGGCGTCCTGAAGCTGCCCGATCATGCGCTGGTAGGGGAGCACCTGCCCTGAGTAGTCGCAGGCGAGGCGGAAGAGAAGCCGGAGCAGCGCCGGTTTGTCCACGCGCGTCAGCAGGAGGACGTCGCGGGCCAGGGTTGTCTCGACCAGGGAGTCGAGAATGTACCTGGCCCAACGACCACGATCCCCGGCCAGGGGGGCCGCGCCCGGGTAGCCGCCGAAGTAGAGGAAGCGGTCGAGGTCCCATCCGAAGGCGTCATGGATCTCGGGGAACGTCCAATGACCGATTCGCATCAGCTCGAACCGTCCGGTCAGGCTCTCGGTCAGGCCCTGCGCCACCAGAGGCTGAGCCGAGCCGAGGAGCACGACACGCAGCGGGGTGCCGGCCGCCGTGTCCTCGTCCCAGAGGAGCTTGACGACATCCGACCACGCGGAGATCTTCTGAATCTCGTCGAGAACGAGGATGGCCCCGTCGCGTCCGCTCTGCCGGGCTCGCAGCCTCCCGATCTCCCATTGGGCGCGCAGCCACGAGGCATCGCGGAGCCCGGGATCGTCGGCCGAAGCCGAGTGCGCCGGGATGGGACAGCGCGCCAGCGCCTGACGTGCGATTGTGGTCTTGCCCACCTGTCGAGGCCCTGACAGCACCTGGAGAAAGCGCCGCGGCTCCTGCAGGCGCTGGACCACGGTGGTCACCAGTGGGCGCTCATATCGCGGCGGCGAGTGTGACGATATACTCACTATGTTGAGTAATTCTACTCAGTGGCGAGCCGCGAGCGCGGTCAACCCAGGGAACGCCGACCTCGCTCGCCCATCAGCACGTGGTCCAGCTGACGGGCTCTATCGCCAATTCCGGAAGCTCATCGACAAGCCTGTGCAGCTCAGCGCGGGTCATGAGGCTACCGTACGCCCACGCGGGGCTGATATGGGGGCTCGTCCCCAGCGCGCGCCCACGCTACAGCCCGCGGCGCAAGGCTTCCCTGGCCAGGTCGCGACGAGACGAGAGGCCGACCTTGCCGAAGACGCGGGTGAGGTGGGACTCCACGGTGCGCGGCGAGGAGAAGAGCTGCTCGCCGATCTCCCGGTTGGTCAGCCCCTTCGCCACCAGTCGGACGATCTCCCGTTCGGACCTCGTCAGAGCGCTCCATCCCGGCTG
>JBHELP010000040.1:0-7301 GCA_046263035.1 Candidatus Dormibacteria bacterium
ACCAACGCAGCTTTGGAGACCGAAGCCACGATCGAGCCGCCCAGACCCTGCCGCTGCATGATGGCCGCCGCCCGGCCGATGGTGGCGACGGCGCCGAGGTAGTGGACCTCGAGCTGGCGCTGGAGATCTTCGCGACGGATCTCGGTGATGGAGGCGAAGCGGGGGGCCAGGCCGGCGGTGTAGAAGAGGCAATCGAGGCCGCCGAACTCGAGCACGGTCTGGCGGAAGAGGGCGTCGAGGCTGGCATCGTCGCGCACGTCCACTGTCACCCCAACAACGCGATCGCCACGCAGTCCTGCGGCCTGCTCGCGATGACTCCCGTTTATATCCGCAGCCACGGTCTGAGACATCGCCCCATCCAGATCGGCCACCACAACGTGAGCGCCCTCCTCCGCAAAGCGCCGGGCCGCCGCGGCGCCGATGCCGCTGCCACCGCCGATGATGACGGCGATGTGGCGGGGAAGCAGCTTGGTCGCCCGCTCCTTAGCGATCTGCTCCTCGATCTTCCGCCGTTCCAGCGGCCAGTGCTCGAACTCGAAGACGTCCTTCTCCGGGATGAACTCGAAGCGGTCCACCGCCTCGGCGTTGGCGAGGCTCTCCAGCGTGGCGCGATAGCAGAGGTTGGCGGTGACGGCGTTGCGCTTGTCGCTGAAGGCGGTGATGAGGCCGATCTTCGGCGCGAGGATGACCTTGGCCCAGTCGTCCAGCGGGCGCTCCCCGGCCCCGGCGTGGCGGTGGTGGTACTCCTCGTACTCGGCCCGGGCGGCCTCGAGCTGGTTGCGGATGCTGGAGGAGGGATTCTTTGCCTCGCCCAGGATGACAGGCAGCCGGCCGGCGCGAAGCAGGTGCTCCGGTGTCGCCATGCCGCGGCGGGCCAGCTCCGGCATTCGTTGGTCGTCCAGGGCGGCGAGCACGTCGTCCGAGTCGTCGTAGTGGAGGATCACCCGCTCGGGCTTGCTCAGGGCGCCCCGAATCACCGGGAGCACAAGCTCGGCGATCTGTCTGCGCTCGTCAGACGGACGGGCGGACCGGCCGGGTACCCGCGCAGCGTGTGCTAGCGGACGGGAGTTCCGCTTCGTTGCCAGAAACTCGTCGATGCGACCGGTCGCTTCCACCAATCGCGCATAGCACTGCTCAGCCTCGTCTCCCCAGACTACCAGGCCGTGATGCGCGAGAGCGAGCCCGATTGCCTTGGCTGGAATCCGGCCCACCATCTTGCTGACAGCTTGGGCCAAAGGAAACCCGGGTCGCACGTAGGGCACATAAATGATCTTGCCCTCGAATAGCTCGCCCACCAGCCGCTTCGCCTCGGTGTCCTGGATGTTGGTGAGGCTCATCGTCGCCACATCATGCGTGTGAGCGATCACCTTATAAGGAAGCAGGGCGTGGAGCGGGGTCTCCACGCTCGGCGCCGGCCCCTCCCCCACCATGCAGCTCGCCATGAAGCGCATCATCTCTGCGTCGCTCATCGAGTCCGCGCCCCCCAGCGCGGCCAGGCGGCTGAGGGAGAGCCGAGTGAAGCCGTCGCGGGTGATAGTGCGGAGATCGGTGCCGCTGCCCTTCACTAGGAGGGTGTCGCCCTCCTTAATAGAGGTGTTGCCGCCACCGGGCTGGACCAGCCGCGGGTCCTGGCCGATGCGATGGGAGAGCTGGACCAGCTGGTCGAGCGGGTCCCCGCCGGGGGCTTCTCTGACGGGGCTCCGGCGGGACTTGGTTTGGGATTTTGCCATGATGGGGAAGATGCCGTCTTGAGGCTTATAGCGCGAGGCGAGTGGGCACGGGGTCCAGTAAGTTGTTTAAGCACCATCCGCCCTCACGAGCGGGCCCGAACCGCAATCAAGAGAGCGCCGGCCACCATCACCACGCCGATCGCCATCTTCACCGCCGCCGCGGCCGCCCGGCCCAGCACCGCGCCCCACCCCGCCTTGGCCGCGATGCCCGAGTGCCGCTGCCGGGTGTACTCGAAGACGGCCGCGCCAATGAAGGCGCCGACGAAGCCGCCGATGACCGAGCCGATGATCGGCACCGGCACCCCCACGATCGCGCCCACGATTCCGCCGACTAGCGCGCCCCAACCGGCTCGGCTGGAGCCGCCGTATTTCTGGGCGTAGCGGAAGCCGATCCAGCTCTCGAATATCTCGCCGATCAGCGCCAGTGCGGTGGCACCACCGATGAACCAGACACTGAGGGTCTGGAAGTTGGTCAGCCAGCCATAGCCCAGGATCCCGAGCAGGATGAGCCAGAGCCCGGGCAGGCCGAGCGGGATGAGCACCAGGCCGACGACACCGGTGAGGATGATGAGAAGGACAGGCGAGACGTTCCCGGTCATGACCTACAAGGTAAGAGGTGAGAGGTGAGAGGTAAGAGGTGAGAGGTAAGAGGGAAAACGCGCTCCCCCTCTCACCTCTTACCTCTTACCTCTCACCTCTTACTCTCACTTTCAGTCGTAGGGGACAACGCCCCCGCAATGACCCTCTGCCCTACACAAACATCAAATCGCTCCGACTGGTCTCGGCCGGCTTTCCCTGTAACTCTGCCCGCGACGCGTCGTCCATGATCAGCCGCAGGTCTCCGTTGGATTGGACCAGGACATCGATGAGGTCATAGGTGCCCTCGGCGGGGACCTCCAGCCCCTGGAGGACGACGTGAGTGGGGAGCGGCGCTCCGTCTCCCGGCGTTGCGATGCGCCGAACCCGGATCGGCCCCATAGTGCAGAAGAAAATCTCGCCTTTGCCGCTGGGCCGGCCGCTAAACCAGTGGCGGTTCATGGCGGTCACCCTGATACCCGGCAGGTCCGCCCGAATCTCCTGGCCGTGGCGGACCTCCGCCTGGGCCATCCTCTCCCTCAGCTGGTAGGTCTGAGAGTAGGCCGTGACGCGTGCTTCCATACTTCCCCCCCGAAAATGCGTGAATGGTCAGTAGCCCACCTAGCCAGAGTAGCTCGGCGATCTGGGGGTCCCTCTGACGTCTTGGCGGTGGCGCGGGGGAAGCGAGGTCGGGGGTGCTGCTCTTGCGGCTAGTGAAAACACGTTAGGGCATCGTCCACCAGCCGTCAAGAAGACGATTTGTCACTCACTCACCACCTGTTGTATCCGCTCGGGCTCCTCCCCCAGCCAACTGGGATGGGTGGCGGTCGAGTCGAAGATCGAGCTGGTCTTGAACAGCTCGTACTCGCCCTTCGAGGCCGCCTGGGCGGTCCGAGCCAGTAGGACCTTCACCTCCTCCGGGTCCATGGGCCGGAAGCTGCGGGCCACTCCCAGGGCCTGGTTCAGGACTTCCAGGTTGTCGCAACCGGTGATCACCACCGAGGTGGGCAGGTTCAGGGCGTAGCGAAGGCACTCGACCGGGCCCACCGTGTTGGACTTGAGGATGAGGCCGTTGGCGAGGGGCTTCATCCCCAGCACCCCGATCTGCCGCTCGACCAGCACTGGGAGGACCAGCCTCTCGAAGCTGCGGTAGTGGGCGTCCATGACATTCAGCGGCATCTGGACGGTGTCGAAGTTGAAGCCGTTCTGGTCGGCCACCGCGAGCATGTAGAGGTGAATCCGGGGATCTTTGTGGCCGGTGAAGCCGATATAGCGGATCTTGCCGGCCTGGCGCGCGTCCAGCAGCGCTGCGTGGGCGCCTTCGGGGTCGAAGATGCGGTGGGGATCTTCGAAGCGGAGGATCTCGTGGTGCTGGACCAGGTCGATCCAGTCAGTCTGTAGCCGGCGGAGCGATTCGTCCAGTTGTTTGGCCGCGGCCTTCCTGGAGCGGCCGTCGATCTTGGTCATCAGGAAGACCTTGTCGCGATAGCCGTCGCGCAGGGCCTTGCCCATCCGGATCTCGCTCTGGCCCTCGTTGTAATCCCAGGAATTGTCCATGAAGGTGATGCCGCCGTCGATCGCGCTGCGGACGATGCGAAAGGCCACCTGTTCGTCGACGTGCTTCAGCGAGAGGTGCCATCCGCCGAGTCCGATAGCAGAGACTCGCTCGCCGGTGCGTCCCAAGACGCGATACGGCACATCCCCCTGCTCTGGTCTTCCGGTCATCTTCTCGCTCCTCTGTAGCAAAGCCCTCTCAACTCATCTCTCACCTCTCACCTCTCACCTCTCACCTCTCACCAAGTTAAGCCGTCCCAATTTTCACCACAGAGGACACAGAGGACACAGAGGGATCACGGAGCCGAACCGCTCACGACATCGCGGGAGCCAACATTGTCATAGTAACAATTTTATGGTCCTGCATGTAACCAACTAATTGATTGAAACGTCGTACGAATCGATGGTGATTGCTGGGTAGCTCATAGTCGAGCTATTGTACGAAATCCAAGGAGATCTACCATGTCCCAGGTCACCGACACCGCCATCTCCCGCGAGACCATCGCCGCGGTCGAACCGGTGATCCGGCCTCACATCCGGCGCACGCCGGTGGTGGAGCTGAACGGGAGCGACTTGGGATTGGATTCCCTGCTGCTCACCCTCAAGCTCGAGCTGCTGCAGCACTCCGGCTCCTTCAAGGCCCGGGGCGCGTTCGCCAACCTGCTGCTGCGGCCGATTCCGGCCGTCGGCATCGTCGCCGCCTCGGGCGGAAACCACGGGGCCGCGGTCGCCTACGCCGCCGCCAAGCTAGGCATCCCCGCCCGCATCTTCGTCCCCACCTGCTGCTCGCCCGCCAAGGTTGACCGGATCCGGAGCTACGGCGCCACCCTGGTGGTCACCGGCGAGCTCTACGCCGATGCCCTGGAAGCCAGCGAGATCTGGGCGGCCGAGTCGGGCGCCTTGCCGGTGCACGCGTTCGACCAGGCGGAGACGCTGATGGGAGCGGGGACGCTGGGGCTGGAGCTCGAGGCCCAGGCTCCCTGGCTGGACACCGTGATCGCCCCGGTGGGTGGCGGCGGGCTGCTGGGCGGGATTTCCTCATGGTACGCCAGGCGCTGCAACCTGGTGGGGGTCGAGCCAGAGCTGGCGCCCACGCTCACCCGGGCGCTGGCGGCGGGGCGGCCGGTGGACGCCGAGGCGGGCGGAATCGCGGCCGACTCGCTGGCGCCCCGGCGGGTGGGAGAAGCGAACTTCCCCATTCTCCGGGCCCACGTGAGCGAAGTCGTGCTGGTAAGCGAGGATGCGATCCGGAAGGGGCAGGAGGCGCTGTGGCGAGCCCTCCGGATCGTGGCCGAGCCCGGCGGGGCCGCCGCACTGGCCGCGCTCCTGTCCGGGCGCTACCGACCGGAGCCGGGCGAGCGGGTCGGGGTGGTGGTCAGCGGAGGAAACACTACCGCTGTGCAGCTATAGTCATTGCGAGGGGGCAGTGCCCCGTGGCGATCCCGTAGGAACCACTAGATCGCCACGGGCCTGCGGCCCTCGCGATGACTCCCCAAGGAAACAATCCGCCGTCCAGAGGGTTACTATAGCGTAGGAAATCTCCCTCAACGGAGTGGACATGAAGCCCCTGTTCGTCCTGCCCCTTGCCCTGCTGGCGCTGAGCGTTGCGCCTCAAACCGCGCTATGGGGGCAGAACGCCACCCCTGCCCTGCCCACAACGACCCCAGCCAAGGGATGGAACGTGACCAATTTCCACCGGCCCACCGATAAAGAGCTGAAGCAGAAGCTTACGCCCGAGCAGTACCAGGTGACCCAGCATGAGGGCACCGAGGCGCCCTTCCGGAACGCCTACTGGGACAACCACGAAGCCGGGATTTACGTGGACGTGGTCTCCGGCGAGCCGCTGTTCAGCTCGCTCGACAAGTACGACTCCGGCACCGGCTGGCCCAGCTTCACTAAGCCGCTGGAGCCGGCCAACGTCCAGACCAAGACGGATCACAAGCTCTTCGTCTCCCGGACCGAGGTCCGCTCGGCCCACGCCGACTCGCACCTGGGCCACGTGTTCGACGACGGCCCCAAGCCGACCGGTCTGCGCTACTGCATGAACTCGGCGTCGCTGCGGTTCATTCCGGTGTCGAAGCTGGAGGCGGAAGGCTATGGGCAGTATCTGCCGCTGTTCCAGAAGACGGCGTCGTCGCAGGCGGCGAGCAAATAGGTCGCCGGCCGCGAACGTCGGTCGTCAACCCACCACGCCCGCCTAACCGCGGGCCAACAACATTTCATTTGGCATGGCCGCCAACCCGGCCCTTACGGGCCGGGTTCGGATCCAGGCGAATATGATCGTATAAATCGCACGAAGGGCGGACGTTTTTATTTGGCGGCAATTGCCTCGAGGAAGGCCACGATCTCCGGCAGCGGCAGCATCGCATCCTCCCCACCCTTGTGCTCCGCCGCCCGCGACATCCCGTACACCACGCAGCTCGCCTCGCTCTCACCCACGGTTACGCCGCCGCTCTTCCGGATGGAGACCATCCCCTCCGCTCCATCCTGCCCCATTCCGGTGAGCAGAATCCCCAGCACCGCACCAGGCCGAGCCTCGGCCGCGGATTTCATGGTGACATCCACGCTGGGGATGTGCTTGGCGTCGGCCGGCTGGTCGCTCAGCTCCACCACCAGGCTCGAGGTGATCCGCAGGTGTTTTCCCGCCGGCGCCACCAGGGCCCGCCCGGGACGCAGCTGGTCGCCCTCGGCTGCCTCACCCACCTGTAGTCGGCTCAGCCGGGCGAGCCGGGCGGCGAAGGGACCGGTGAAGCCGGCAGGCATGTGCTGCACGAGGACGATGGGGAACGGGAAGTCGGCGGGCAAGGCCTCCAGGATCCGCTGCAGGGCGATCGGCCCCCCGGTGGAGGCGCCGATGACGCAAAGCTCGCAGCCCGCCACCTTCTTCAGATTCACCGGCTGCACCGCCGGCGCCACCTTGACCCCGTTGCGCCCGGCGCTCTCGACCGCTTTGGGCCCCCAGATCCGGAGCTTCTCTAGCACCTCCCGCCGAAGGGTATCCAGATCCATCACGTTGAAGCTGGTTTTGTCGATGAAATCCACCGCTCCCGAGGTCAGCGCCTCGACCGACGCCTCGGCCCCCTCCTGGGTGTGAGCCGACAGCATCACCACCTTGAGCGTTGGCTTCCAGCGCAGCAGCTCCCGCAGCACCTCCTGCCCGTTCATCCCGGGCATGGCGACGTCGAGCGTGACCAGGTCGGGATCGGCGGCAGGAATCCGCTCCACTGCCTGGGCTCCGTTTGCCGCCTCGCCCACGAAGCTGAGCCCCGGCTCGGCCTGGAGCACTCGGGCTAGCGCCTTCCGGATGAAGGCGGAGTCGTCCACCACGAAGACCCGGCTCATGCTGCCGCCGCGAGCATGCGGTACACGACACTGCCGTCGAGCAGCACCGGGGCAAAGGGCGTGCGACGATCCAGCAGTGACTCCGAATGACCCAGCATC
>JBHELP010000041.1:0-6525 GCA_046263035.1 Candidatus Dormibacteria bacterium
GTGATGGTCCCGTTCATGTACCCGTGAAGCGTGCAGAAGTAGTGGTAGACACCCGGGACGGTGAGGCGCACCGAGGCGCTGTCGCCGGGCTGGATGTCGCCGGTGTGGAAGACGTCGGGGCTGGTGGCACCGGCGCACGACTGGGGATCACAGCTGGTGGCCGTGTGGACCTCGGGCGTGCTGTTCGTCCAGGTGATGGTGGCGCCGGCGGTCTCGCTTATCGACAGGGGGCTGAAGCAGGCAATGGGTGCCACGCCCGAGCAGGGGACGGAACCGGAGGTGGCGATGGTGATCGAGCTGTCCGCCCGCACTGCCGCCGGGCGGCCGATCGCCATCAGGGTGATAAGGCCCACCGTGAGGGCGATCGCAAGCACCACCGCCCGAGGGGCGCACATTTTGTCTGGCCGCCGCGCCGACAGCAGCCCGTTGGTCCCTTCCACCGTCGTCCCCATTTCATCACATTTGACATCATCCTGTCCCGAGCGCCAGGGTATCGGTGGATCGTCACCTGGCCGGGATCAGGACCCGGCCCTTCAGATGAGACCGACCAGGCTGTCATCCCCCAGGGGATCGGCGCTGACCCGCCGCCACCACCTGACCAGGTGGCGCAGTCCTGCGGCCCCTGCCACGGCCAGGAAGAGCACCCCGCCGATGACATAGAGAGCCGTCGGCCGCCGGCTGGACGCGGAGGATGCCGCGAGCGACGGCGATCGCGAGGGCGCAGACGAGGCCGGGCGAGGGGAGGGCGAAGGGGTCGCGGCGGGCGAGAGCTCGGCCGCGGGCGGGGCGGCCCCGGGATCAGGGGAGGGCGACAGGCGAACTACCGTAGCAGCGGCTCCGGGTGTGGGGGCGACGGCGGCGGGTGGCGCAGGCGCGGTGCGGGTGGCTGCGGCGGGCCGCCCTGAGGCGGCGGACAGCGGGGCCGCCGCGGGTGTCGGCCTGGGCGGCTCTGTGATCACCAGGGTTCCCTTCATGTCGGGCCAGACCCGGCACCGGTACTCGTAGGTTCCCGGCAACGTGGGTGTCCAGCCCGCAGTTTGACCGGCTCCCAGGGCGACGTCGAATCCGTCGCCCGTCGCGGTGTGGGCGCTGCCCGTCGAGTTGGTCCACCTGACCGCTGAACCGGTCAATCCATTGGACACCTGGGGACCGAAGCAATAGAGAACGGCGCGACACTGGCCGGGGGCGAAGGGGGGCTGGCTGATGGAGATGGCGGTCTCCGCGGAAACCGCGGATACGGGGCTCAGCGCGCTCAAAATCATCGCGGCCACCGCCGCGACCACTGGCCACGCCCTCGCTCGTCCCACCACCCGGCCTGCTCTCCTCGTGACGATCTCCGGCAGCGGCCGGCGCCGAAACCCTAAACCATCCAGGCCGCAGTGACACGTCGTTCAGTCATGACCAAGGATCCTGCGCCACCGGCTGGGGATCGAGGATGGCCAGCCGGAGCGAGCCCCGTGCCACGGGTCGCCGCCGATCATCGGAGATCAGTACCTCCCAGAGGTGGGTCAGACGGCCCCGGTTGACGGGATGGGCGACGGCGTCGAGGGTGCCCTGGCGGACCGGGCGGAGGAAGCTGGTGTGGTTCTCCAGCCCCACCGCCACCCGACCGTCGGCGCCCGCCGTCAGCGAGGCCCCCACCGAGGCCAGTGTCTCCACGATTGCGCAATACACCCCGCCGTGGACCAGACCCGCGGGCTGGGTGTGACGGTCTTCAACGTCGAGGTGAGCCCTCACCTCGCCCGCGGTGGCACTGTCGATCACGAGGCCGAGACCATCGTCGAAGGGCGACCGGTCGCCCCTGGGAGCCTCGCCTCCGCTGGATGAGGTCAGGCGGCGGAGGCCTTGTCCGGCATCGCCACCGCGCTGCGCCGCCGCCACCACCGGAAGCCGTAGAAGCCGCCGGCGCCGAGGCCGACGAGCAGAAAGAGTAGGGCGCCGGCGAGGTAGAGGGTGGCCGACCGGCCGCCGCTGCTGCCGGCTGGTGTGCTCGCCAGCGCCCCCGGCCGGGGGATGGGGGTGCCGGTTATCGGCGGCAGGCTGTTGGGATCCGGGGTGGCGTCGATGGGGGGCAGTGCCGTGGAACCCTGCGGACCCAGCGTGCCAGGACCGAAGACGGCGGCGGGCGTCTTGGCGGCCACCACCCTGGGCTTGCCGGCGGCCGGACCGGTGACCTGACCGAGGTGCTGTCCTGGTTTGACAGTTGCGTCGGGAACGGAACCGGCGATGGCGGGACCTGAGCCGCCAGATGTGGCGCCCCCGCTACTTCCCGGCGCGGCCGTGATGGTGATGGTCCCCTTGGCCGAGGGGGCATAGACGTCGTGATAGCCATAGGTCCCCACGGGGATGACGATCGAGACGCTCTTGCCGGGGCCGATGTCCTTGGTGTCAAAGGCGCCGTTGTCGGCGGTGGCCGTATGAGCGCCGACTATTGACCTGTTCACCCATGTCACGGCCACGCCCGCCGTCCCGGTGGCCGATGCGGGGAGGTAGCAGGGGGTGAGCCCCGGGCAATCCGTCAGAGGCGATCCGATGGCTATCGTGGGGCCATCGGCCGCCAGGGGCGAGGGCGCTGCCACGATGCCGAGGAGCACCGCCCCGCCCAGCGCGGCGGCGGCGGTCCAGCATGCGGGGGTACGGAGCGACGAGATCTGGCCGGCGCGGCGACGCAGGCGTGGCATTGATCCGCCGACAGAGGGGATTTTCACAACCCCCACCTTAATCGATGCGACGCCGATCGACGCGACGCCGCCGGGCACCGCGACCTGTCATCACCGGCCCGGCGGCCCGCGGACCCGGCGCCCTGCCATCCCCGGCCCGGCGGCCC
Source organism: Candidatus Dormibacteria bacterium (assembly GCA_046263035.1). Classification (GTDB taxonomy): domain Bacteria; phylum Chloroflexota; class Dormibacteria; order Aeolococcales; family Aeolococcaceae; genus JBHELP01. The sequence goes on from JBHELP010000041.1 coordinate 2,828, forward strand.
GCGGACCCGACGCCTGTCATCCCCCGGCCCGGAGGCTGGCGGCGCCCTGTTATCCGTGGCCCGGCGGCTGGCGGCCCGGCGACATGTCATCCGTGGCCCGGCGGCTGGCGGCGCCCTGTCATCCTCCCGGCGGCCAGGCGGCGTACTCCACGCCACGGGCCACCTGGGCCGCCCGCTCGGCCGAGCTCAGCCGGGCGACGAGGTGCAGGGCCATGTCCAGACCGGCGGAGACGCCGGCGGCGGTGACGACGTCGCCGGCGTCCACGAAACGCTGGTCCCGGCGGACGTCGATGGTGGGATCCAGCCGGCCGAGATCCTCCAGCGAGAACCAGTGCGTCGTCGCCGGACGGTTGCGGAGGATGCCGGCCGCGGCGAACACCAGTGAGCCCGTGCAGACGCTGGTCATCAGGGTCCCCGCCGCCGCCTGATCCCGAACCCATCCCAGCCGCTCCGGGTCTGCTACGTGACCCAGCGTGCCCATTCCCCCGGGATAGACGAGGACGTCGAGCCGGGGAACCGTGGCGCCGGAATGATCCACAACCACCCGCAGACCCTTGGCGCAGCGGACCTGCCCGCCCTCGCGGGAGAAGGTCACGATGTCGTAGCCGTCATCCGGGTAGAACTGCGACCAGAAGGAGAGGACCTCCCAGGGCCCGACGGCGTCGAGCTCCTCGACATCGTCAAACATGAGGACGCCGATACGACGACGTTCGTGCATCACATCATTGTGCCCCGCCGGGCAGCGGCCGGGGATGGCCGCCACCGGACCTCGGCGATGGGCTTCTCCTGCCTCTCCGCCGACTCCCCGCCGGGCTGCGGCATGGCGTGGCTGCCACCGAACCAGCGAAGATGGGGTCGCTTCAGCATCAGAGAGGGTATTTCACGTATGGCGGTAGGCACCCCGGCGTCGGCGCGCATCCAGCCCGGCAACCAAGCCTCCAAGTGGGTCTGGCTTTTCGAGGAGGGTGACTCGTCGATGCGCGACCTGCTTGGCGGCAAGGGCGCGGGCGTTGCCGAGATGACGCGTGCCGGCCTGCCGGTGCCGCCCGGGTTCACCATCACCACCGAGGCGTGCAACGCCTTCTACGACCGGGGAGAGACCTTCCCGGAGGGTATGTGGGAGCAGGTGGTCGCCGCCATGGCGGATGTCGAGCGCAAGACCGGCAAGGGCTTCGGCGACCCCGCCAATCCGCTCCTGGTCAGCGTGCGCAGCGGCGCGCGCTTCTCCATGCCGGGGATGATGGACACCGTCCTAAACCTGGGGTTGAGCCGGTCGACGCTGTCGGGCCTCACCCGGCTGACCGGTGACGAGCGCTTCGCCCTCGACGCCTATCGCCGCCTCATCCAGCTCTTCAGCAAGATCGTCCTGGGCATCGACGGGCAGCTCTTCGAAGAGGCCCTTGACGAGGTCAAGCGGGAGACCGGGGCGCTGAGCGATGCCGACCTCACCGTGGACGCCCTCCACCGGGTCATCGATCGCTATCAGGAGGTCGTTTCGGTTCACGGAAACGCCCCCTTCCCCGACGATCCCCACGATCAGCTCCGTGCCGCTATAGGCGCGGTGTTCTCGTCCTGGAACAACAAGCGGGCGCGGGACTATCGTGACTACAACAGGATCGCCCACGATCTCGGCACGGCGGTCAACGTGCAGGCAATGGTCTTTGGAAACATGGGCGCCGATTCGGGGACCGGCGTGGCATTCACCCGGGATCCCAGCACCGGGGAGAAAGTCCTCTTCGGGGAATACCTGATCAATGCGCAGGGTGAGGACGTCGTCGCCGGCACGCGGACCCCCCAGCCGATCTCCTCCCTGGCCCGCGATCTGCCGGATGCGTACCGGGAGTTCGAGGGCATTGCCCGGCGCCTGGAGACGCACTATCGTGACGTTCAGGACCTCGAGTTCACGATCGAGCACGGCACCCTGTACATGTTGCAGACCCGCAGCGGCAAGCGGACGGCGCAGGCGGCGGTCAAGGTGGCTGTCGACATGGTTCACGAGGGCCTGATCAGCCGCGAGGAGGCGGTGATGCGGGTCGAGGCCTCGCACATAGATCAGCTGCTGCATACCCGGCTGGATCCGACGGCAACGGTGGATGTGCTGGCCACCGGCCTGGCCGCGTCGCCGGGGGCTGCCTACGGAAAGGCCGTGTTCGACGCGGACAGGGCTGTGGCGCTCGCCGCGGAGGGTGAGAAGGTGATTCTGGTGCGCATCGAGACCAACCCTGACGACGTCCACGGCATGATTGCTTCTCAGGGAGTCCTCACCGCTCGCGGCGGCCGCACGTCCCATGCGGCCGTGGTCGCCCGGGGGATGGGCAAGCCCTGCGTCGCCGGCGCCGAGACAGTCAGGGTCGACCTGGCGGCTCGCTGCTTCAGTGCGGGGGGGCGTACCGTCTCGGAGGGAGAGGCCTTCACCATCGACGGTTCCACGGGCAACGTCATCGCCGGCGTCTTTCCGATGATCGAGCCCGAGATAAGCGGAGAGCTCGACGAGCTGCTCGGCTTCGCTGATGGCATCCGCCGCCTGCAGGTGTGGGGCAACGGTGACTATCCCGTCGATGCCGAGCGGGCTCGTGGCTTCGGCGCCCAGGGCATCGGCCTCTGCCGGACAGAGCACATGTTCATGGAACAGGACCGCCTTCCCGTGGTGCAGGCCATGATCCTGGCCGAGGACGCCGCGGCGCGCCGCGTGGAGCTGGACAGGCTGCTACCGCTGCAGCGTGAGGACTTTCGAGGGATTCTCCGGGCCATGGAGGGGTTGCCGGTGGTCATCCGGCTCATCGACCCACCGCTCCATGAGTTCCTCCCCTCCTTCGAGGAGCTGCTTGTCGAGGTCACCCGCGCCGAGGCTCTCGGGGAGCCGTCCCCCCAGTGGAGCGAGCGGAAGGAACTGCTGGGCGCCGTGTCCGCTCTGCGTGAGCAGAATCCGATGCTGGGCCTGCGTGGTTGCCGGCTGGGCCTTCTCTTCCCCGAGATAGTGGAGATGCAGGTGCGGGCCATCCTGGAGGCCGCCGTTGCGTTGCGCGGCGGGGGGGTTGATGCCCGTCCCAAGATCATGATTCCACTGGTCGGTCATGTCGAGGAGCTGCGTCGGACACGGATGCACCTCGAGGAGACGGCCCGCAGGGTGGTCGAGGAGAGTGGCGCCTCGGTCGACTACCGGTTCGGCACCATGATCGAGATACCTCGCGCGGCCCTCACCGCGGGCGAGATCGCCCGCGAGGCCGAGTTCTTCTCGTTTGGCACCAACGACCTCACTCAGACAACCTTCGGCTATTCCCGCGATGACGCCGAGGGCAAGTTCCTGCTCACCTACGTTGAGCAGAAGATCCTTCCCGCCAACCCCTTCGAGACCATCGACGTCGACGGTGTCGGCCGCCTGATGCGCATTGCCGTCCAGGAGGGAAGGGAGGCCCGGCCGGAACTGGAGATCGGGATCTGTGGTGAGCATGGCGGTGATCCCGCATCCATCGCGCTGTGCGAGGAGCTGGGTTTGGACTATGTCTCCTGCTCCCCCTACAGGGTTCCCGTTGCCCGGCTGGCCGCCGCCCATGCGCGGCTGGCCGCCGTTGAGCGCGATCGCTAAGGACACGGCCGGCCGGAGATACCGGAGATCGAGGGTGGGGGCGCTAGCCTCGAGGGCATGGCAGAGCGAGTCCGCATCCGCAAGCTGGGTACCCGGGGGGGCAGGCCGGTGA
>JBHELP010000042.1:0-3322 GCA_046263035.1 Candidatus Dormibacteria bacterium
GGCGGTGGTGGCGGAGCCCATACCTCCCCTGACCCCCCATCGCCGCCGGCGTACGCCCGCCGGCCGAGGGGAGGCGTTCCTTGTTTTTGCCGGCAAGGGTGGGGTCGGCAAGTCGATGGTCGCCACCAACCTGGCGGTCGCCCTGCGCATGGCGACCCAGAAGGCCACCGCCCTGGTCGACCTCGACCTGCAGTTCGGCGACATCGGATTGATGCTCGGGGTCGAGCACCATTCGGAGTCCATAGAGATTCTCGCCCACCATGGCGAGCTGGTCGACCAGGAGCTGCTCACCCGGGTGATGGTGTCGGGCCCGGAGGGCGTCCGGGCGCTGCTCGCCCCGGAGGCCCCGGAGCTAGCCGAGCTCATCACGCCCCCGGCCCTTCGTGCCATCCTCCGCGAGCTCCGGCGCTCAGTTGATTTCATGCTCATCGATGGCCCCGCACAGCTCAATGAGCAGATCCTCGAGGTTATCGACATCGCCGATCACATCCTGGTTGTCACATCCTTCTCCCTCACGGCGGTCAAGGACACCCGGATAATGATCACGTTGCTGCGCTCGCTCGGGGTGGACATGGATCGGATCTCCGTCATCCTCAACCAGACGAGGGCTCGATCGACGCTCCTGCGCGAGGACGTGGAGGAGCGCCTCGGCATGCGGATCCGCACTCAGCTTCCCTTCGAGCATCGCATCGTCGATGACGCCATCGACCGCGGCCGGCCCTTCGTGGTGGGCGAGCCGGAGGCTGAGATCACCCGGCGGGTGCACGCACTTGCCGCCTTCCTGGCCACCCCGGTGGCCGCCGATCACACCGACGGTGCGGCGACCAATGGTCCCGCCCGGATGCGCATGCATCCGTTCCGGCGCCGGTTCGGCGTGGGCCGGCGCGAGCAGCCCTCCGAGGTCGGCCGGACCCCCTAGGCGGCCCTCGAAACAGACCCTGGGGACCTCGATCAGCGTCCGAACAGCCCTCGGCGCCCCTTCCTCTTGCCCGCCGCGGGCCCTGCCGCAACCTCGGCCATGGGCAGGTTCGGGACCAGGCTGTGAACCAGCTCCCGAATCGCCTGGGTGACGGGGGCCTCAGGATGGGTGAGCACGAAGGGCGTGCCCCGTGTGACGGACTCGCCCACGACCTCAGGATCATGGGGTATCTGCACCGCCACGGGGCACAGGAGGTTCTTCTCGACGGACTCCCGATTGAACTCGGAGTACGGGTCTGTCCGGTTGATGACCAGGCATACGGCGGAGGGGGCCACCGACAGCGACTCCAGCACCTTGAGGGTCAGTTTGGCATCCTTTATCGCCGGGATGGTCAGGGAGGACACCACCAGCACGTTCTGAGCCGTCTCGATCACCTCCAGGGTGGACTCCGCAAGGTGGCTCGAGGTGTCGACGATCACGAAGTCGAATGACCTGCGCAGGCTGGTGAGGATGGCGCGGATGCTCTCCGTGGTAACCAGGTCAGCCAGCTCGGGGCTGATGGGTGCCAGCAGGATCCTGACTCCTTCAGGCCCGGCGGCCAGGAACTCCCCGAGTGTCTGAGTGTCGACCTGACCGGAGCTGTCGACAAGGTCCGTGATGCTGCGGGTGTGGTCCAGGTTGAGCATCACCCCCACATCCCCGAACTGCAGATCGAGGTCGACAAGCGCGACCCTGGCGCGCGTCTCCATGGCCAGAGCGACGGCCAGATTGGCCGCCACAACGGTCTTGCCGACCCCCCCCTTTCCCGAGAAGACCCCGATCAGCTGAGCCGGGGGGCCGTCGCGCGGCGCGGGTTGATGGGCGGCCGCGGTGGGCGCGGCGGCCACGTTCCTCGCCAGGTATGTGCCCTTGCGCTGCTCACTCTGGTAGACGCGGCGGATGGCGGACACCAGCTCCTCGTGTCCGAAGGGCTTGAGAAGAAATTCCCGGGCGCCCGCCTGCATGGCGCGACGGAGGTAGTCGCGGTCACCCTGCACCGACATGATGATCACCGGCGACGTTGGCAGTTCCGAGGACAGTCGCTCTGCGGCCTGGATGCCGTCCATGACCGGCATGTTCCCGTCCATGAGGATGATGTCGGGAGACAGACGATGCGCCTCGTCCAGCGCCTGACGCCCATCGGCCGCCATCCCGCAGACCTCGATGTCGTCCTCGAAGCTGAGCAGCTTCTGGAGGTTGTCCCGAGTGCTTGCCAGATCGTCGACGATGAGCAGACGGATCATCGATTCCGAGCCGTCTCAGCCGGCGCTCATCCGGGCCGCTTGAGAGGGATCGACGTGGACGCCCGGACCCATGGTGGCGGCGAGTGTGACGGTCCGCACGTAGGTGCCCTTGGTGCTCGTGGGCTTCGCCCGGACGATGGCATCCATGAGAGCGGCGAAATTGTCGCGGAGCTTGCCGTCGTCAAAGGACGCTTTTCCGATGGCGCTGTGGATGATGCCGAACTTGTCCACGCGGAACTCGATGCGACCACCCTGGACGTCGCGCACGGCCTTGGCGATGTCGAAGGTGACGGTCCCCGCCTTGGGATTGGGCATCATTCCGCGCGGGCCCAGGATCTTCCCAAGCCTTCCCACGAGTGGCATGAGATCGGGGGTTGCCAGGGCAACGTCGAAGTCGATGTCCCCGGCGCTCACCTTCTTGACCAGATCCTCCCCTCCCACGATGTCGGCTCCGGCCTCCGTGGCGTCCCTGGCCTTCTCGCCGATGGCGAAGACCGCGATCCGGTAGACGCGACCCGTGCCATGAGGAAGGACAACGCTGCTGCGAACCATCTGGTCGGCGTGACGGGGGTCGACTCCCAGGCGCACGTGGGCCTCGATCGAGGCGTCGAAATTGGCCGTGGAGGTCTGGCGGGCGAGGGTCACCGCTGCCTCTGGCTCGTAGAGCCTGCCCCGCTCGAGGGCGGCCGCTGCCTCGCGATACTGCTTGCCGTGACTACGGGTCATACATGTCTCCTGTGGTGGTGGCGGGCGTCTGAAACGCGCCCTCCCACATGGTGAGTGGTTGCGGAGGGATCAGCCGGCGCTGACCTCGAGACCCATGGACCGTGCTGTTCCCTCGATTATCTTGGTGGCCTGGTCGAGATCGAAGGCATTGAGATCCGCCATCTTGTGCTTGGCGATCTCACGGACCTGCTCGGGGCTGATCGTACCCACCTTGTCGCGATTGGGCACCGAGGATCCCTTGTCGATCCCCGCCGCCTTCTTCAGCAGGTCGTAGGCCGGCGAGGTCTTGGTGACGAAGCTGAAGGTACGATCCTCATATACGGTGATCTCTGCCGGGATCACGGCTCCCGACTGGCCCGCCGTGCGCTCGTTGTAGGCCTTGCAGAACTCCATG
>JBHELP010000043.1:0-4734 GCA_046263035.1 Candidatus Dormibacteria bacterium
CAGTGCCCGAGGCCACCCCGTCGAGACAGCCGACATGTCCCTGGCTGCAGGCGGCACCACTGGGACTCACGGGGATGTGACCCACCTCGCCGGCTGTTCCCGCCACGCCACCAAACGGCTGGCCGTCGAGGACGAGGGCGCCACCAATGCCCGTGCTGACGGTGATGAAGACGAACTGCCGCGTGCCCCGGCCGGCTCCGAAAAGCCACTCCGCATAGCCCGCCAGGTTGGCATCGTTCTCGATGACCACGGGACAGCCGGTACGCTCGCTGAGCAGATCCCGGGCAGGGATGTCCATCCATCCGGCAAGGTGAGGTGCCGCGTGGACCGTCCCGGACTCCGGGTCGAGGGGCCCGGGCAGGCCGACCGCAACGCCGTCGGGGCACGAGCCCTCCGCGGCCGCCGCCACGGCGCCGGCAACGGCATCGAGAACCGCCTCGGGTCCGCCGCCCGCGGGCGTGGGCCGCTGGACCGGCGTGCCATGGGAGCTCTCACCCGTGGCCAGCGCTGCCCGGATGTTGGTGCCACCGAGGTCCACGCCGACCAGCCGCCGGTTCATGCATCGCCCTCCACTGGAGGATGCCAGTGTCCAGGCTCGGCCACCGTGTCCGCCTCATCCGGTCCCCAGGAGCCGGCCTGGTAGAAGACGACGGGACGCGGCTCGGCGAGGAGCGGCTCGACTATCGCCCAGCCACGGTCCACCTCATCCTCACGGATGAACAGGGAGTGGTCCCCGTTGAGGGCGTCGTGGATGAGTCGCTCATAGGCCTCAGGGGGGCTGGTCTTGAATGACTCCCCATAGGCGAAGTCCATGCGCACGGTCTGAGTGGCCAGCTCCGGCCCGGGACGTTTGGCGACGAAGGTGAGGGAGATGCCCTCATCGGGCTGGACCCGGATGATGAGCTGGTTCTCGTCGATGGCGTGAACACCGGCACCGGCAAACAGGTGCAGCGGGACGTCACGGAACACCACCACGATCCGGGTCTCGCGGGCGGCGAGGCGCTTGCCGGTGCGGAGAAGGAAGGGCACACCCGACCATCGCCAGGTGTCCAGGTGAAGCTTGAGGGCGGCGTACGTCTCGGTGCCGGAGCTTGCGTCCACGCCCTCCTCCTGCCGATAGCCGGCGACCGGGTGGTCGTCAACTCGACCGGCCGTGTACTGACCTCGGACCACCGTCGACGGATCGATGGGCTGGACGGCCCTGAGCACCTTTATCTTCTCGTTGCGCAGCGCTTCGGCGTCGAAGGACACCGGAGGCTCCATGGCCACCACCGCGAGAAGCTGGAAAAGATGGTTCTGGACGATGTCCCTGACCGCCCCCGTCTCCTCGTAGAAGGCGCCCCGGTGGTCCACGCCCAGCGTCTCCGCCACGGTTATCTCCACCCAGGCGATGGCATCCCGGTTCCACACCCGCTCGAACAGCGAGTTGCCGAACCGGAAGACCAGGAGGTTCTGGACCGTTTCCTTGCCCAGATAGTGGTCGATACGGAAGATGCTGCTCTCACTGAAGACAGCGTGGAGAACCGAGTTGAGCTCGCCCGCCGACCGCCGGTCGTGACCAAAGGGCTTCTCGATGATGATTGAGGTACCCTCCGCCAGTCCGGCCTCTCCCAGGGCCGTGGTCAGCGGGGCGAATGCGGATGCCGGCACGGCGAGGTACAGGAGCCGTCGCGGCTGTGTCGTCGCCCGCCTCAGGGCGGCAAGGTCGTCGTCCGGGCCAAGCGGGACGTAGATGAGGCGCTCGGCCAAACGCGAGAAGGCCTCGGCATCGATGCCGGACCGGGAGTGGCAGGCTATGGCGTCCCGGGCATGGGAGAGGAAATCGTCGCGACTCCAGGCCAGGGGAGCGGCACCGATGATGGCCCCCCGGCGGGGAAGCAGATCCTCGACGCAGAGGTTGTACAGGGCGGGCAGAAGCTTGCGGGAGGCCAGGTCGCCCGTCGCACCAATGACGATGATGTCCTGATCCGGAGGAGCATGAAGCGTCATGGGCTGTCTCCTACTCCTCTCTACGGTGTCCTATCGTTCCGCCGTCGTTGTGAGGGCTCGACCACAGCCGGCAGTCTCCTGTCCCGCAGCATCGCGACCTCGATCCGGGTGAGGTCGGGTCAGTGGCGGCTCAGGTGGCGACGGATGGCGTCACCCACGTAGAGGACCACGGCTCCCAGGCCGCAGAACATGGTCACGATGAAGACGGGCGTCAGCGCAGAGGAGGTCTGATAGTCGTAGACGGCCAGGTATCCCGTGATCAGCAGCCCCACCATGGCAACGCCGAGAAGCCATACCGCCCCGCGGGCCGCCCCGTTCATCGCGGGAGCTCCCCGGCCGGCGACGGCCACGCTGACCGGCAGTGATCCCGCGGGGAAGAGGTGCCGGAACAACGCCGCCATGATCTGCAGTGCGAGCACCGCTCCAAACACGGCGGCGAGCAGGGTGGCCAGCGGGGCCAGGCTCCCCGGAGTCTGGTAGTCGTAGACGGCGAGGTAGCCGGCCAGGAGCAGCCCTCCCGCGATGAAGAGCAGGGCCGCCAGCGTGATCCACGTCACCGCATCGTAGGCCGGCAGCCGGCGTACGAACGAGGCCACGTGGAGCCCGGGCTCCGCCTCGTTCCGCTCGAAGAAGGCCGCATCGGCACTGAGCCCCGAGACCCGCGCCTGCCGTCCATGCACCGTGTGCGGAGCATCAATCGGAGTGGCCAGGGCGAGCAGCCCCGGCTGCGGTCCCGGATAGAGGGTCCGCTCCTCGCGGCGACCATCCGGGTAGCTGAGCCGGAGGAGCCCGCATAGCTGACAGTGCCAGGCTTGGATGGGGAGCCCCCCGATGATGGGACCGTAGTGGGTGGTGGTCCGTCGGGCACCCTCGGGGCCCATGGCTCCCTGATACGGGGCGAACTCATGAGCCATGATCCCGGTGATGGGAGCGGGGTGCCCGCACTCCTCCGTCGTGGGAGGCTTCGTCGGCGGCGATGCGGCTACGACCACGGCCATGAATCTAGCAGCCCCGCGGGGCCGATGGCTCAGCCGGCGTCGCCGGCCCGGCGACCAGGCCGTTGCCGGTAAGGCCGGCGGGGACGGAGCGGCAGGGGGTCGCCCGGAGCCCCGAGCGACGCACTCTCCTGGCCAAGCCGTCGGCCTCGGCTGCCGAGGCCACCAGGCTGAAGGCGCAGCCGCCGCTCCCGGTCATGTGCCAGCGGTGGTCGGGGGTGGAGCGGCGCAACCTGTTCAGGCCCTCGGTCAGGGCAGGGTTGACCGCGCAGGCGGCGCCCTCGAGGGCGCTTCCCAGGTCGGCGTCGTCCGGCGGGACGCCGTCCCCCAGCGCCCTGGCGACCCGCCGGACGCGACCCTCCGCCCGCAGGTCGCCCGTCTGCAGGGCGCCGTACGCGGCACCGGTGTCGCTGGCGCCGGCAATGGCCACCGTCAGGTGGAGATCCCGGTCAGAACACGGCTGCAACCGCTCGCCGGCTCCCGTGACCAGCTTCACCCCGGTGGTCAGCATTGCGGGAACGTCTGCGCCCAGACGGCAGGCCACGCGCTGAAGCAACGAATCCGGTACGGCGATACCGGCGGAATCGAGGAGCCGCAGGCCGGAACGGAGCACCGCCGCGGCGTCTGCCGAGCCGCCGCCCAGACCGCCTCCCGTGGGCAATCGCTTGTCAAGCCAGACGCGGGCGGCCACCCGTCGCGAGGCCAGCTCGGACAGGGCACGAGCCGCACGCAGGGAGATGTTGGTAGCGTCGGAGGGCACGCCGGCGGACCCGGTTCCCGTGAGCTGCAGGGAGTGATCGCTGTCCTGGAGGCTGAGGGTGAGGCCGACGAGGTCGTGCCAGTCGATGGCCACCACGACCGACTCGATGTCGTGGAGTCCGTCCGCCCGCCTGCCCACGGTCTCAAGAGCAAGATTCACCTTGGCAAAAGCCGGAGTCACGAGCATGCTGGGAACTCCTATACACTCCCTCGGTGGCCAACTCTCGTTCCGCCCGTAAGCGGATCCGCTCCAACGAGGCCAAACACCTTCGCAACAAGGCGGTCCGCTCGTCGGTCCGGACCAAGGTCGGACAGGCTCGCAGGGCCCTTCTCGACAGCGACTCGGCGGATCCCGTGCAGGAGCTCCGTGCCGCCGTGAGTGCTCTCGATCGCGCCGCCGAGAAGGGCATCCTTCACCGCAACAACGCCTCCCGGCGGAAGTCGCGGTTGGCGGTTCTCGCCGCCCGTCTCACCCGCGCCGGTGAGGAGGAGCAGAGCCGGCTCCGCACTGCCGCCGCAGGTGGTGAGAAGGGCAAGACGACAAAGGCGGCTCCTCGGGGAGCTGCCAAGCGTACCGCCCCGACCAAGGTGGCCTCACGTCCCCCGGCCACTCGATCCACTGCCAAGGCGGCTTCGAAGCCTGCACCGCGGCCATCGGCTGACGCCAAGACCTCGCCGCTCAAGCCCGAATAGCTTCCCGTTCCCTGACGACAGTTTTGGCGGCTCGCAGGCCGAAGGCACGGAGGCCGTCAGCATCGCCCATCTCACCGGCCTTGACGCGGGCATCCAGGCGCTGCAGTGACCGAAGCCATTGCGCGGTGACCGCCGGGGATATGCCCCGAGCCTGGCGGACGAGGCGCTCGGCACGCCACGGTGGGAGGCCCAGTGCCGATGCCACACCGGCTGGGCCGGCACCCGGACGGCCGAGCAGCGCCTGGGTCATCAGCAGCTCGCGGACCTGCCCGGCGAGGGTTGCCAGCAGGTACTGAGG
>JBHELP010000044.1:0-8149 GCA_046263035.1 Candidatus Dormibacteria bacterium
ACACCTGCCTGATGCCAGAGCTGCCCGAGGTCGAGACCGTGACCAGGGACCTGCGGGACACCGTTGTGGGGCGGACCATCACCGCGGTGCGTGCCGGCGTACCAGGCGTCGTGCGTCATCCAACCCGCGACGTCTTCGTGAGCTCGCTGCCCGGCCGGTGCGTGGAGGATGTGCTGCGCCGGGGGAAGTTCATCCTGTGCCGGCTGCACGACGGCAGCGACCTCATCTTTCACCTGGGCATGACCGGGCACATCGTGGTCTGCGATCCCTCCTTGGCGCCGGCGCCGCATACACACATGGTGGCTCGGCTCGACGACGGACGCGAGCTTCGCTTCGATGACGCTCGCCGCTTCGGTCGCATCCTGCTGGGTCCGCGAACCCTGCTGGAGGATGCCCGCGTGCTCCCCCGACTGGGTGTGGAACCACTGTCCGCGGAGTTCACCGCGGCCCGGCTCGACGGCCTGCTCCGATCCACCACGCGCAGGGTCAAGGCGGTGCTCCTCGATCAGGGGGTGGTGGCGGGCCTGGGCAACATCTACGTCGACGAGGCCTGCCACCTCGCCGGTGTGCGTCCTGCGCGCCGGGCTGACCGGCTGACCCGGGCGGAGCGTGCCGCTCTCTTCATCGCCATCCCCACTGTGCTGGCGGCGGCCATCGACAGCCGCGGTACCACCTTCGACGACTACCGGGACCTTTGGAATGCCCGGGGGCGCCACCAGGAGCGTCTCCAGGTGTACGGGCGAGCCGGCGCCCCCTGTCACAGGTGCGGCCTGACGCTGCGGCGTACCGTCATCGCCGGGCGCACGACGGTCTATTGCGCCGGCTGCCAGCGATAGCCGGCCGGGCGGTGCTGTGTCAGGCTCGCCGCTGATGTCGAGCCTTCGGATCATTCTCGCCACCTTTGATGACGAGCCCCCGCTCGGGGGGCAGGGCGTGGTGGTGGCGGGTATGCGTCGCGCCCTTGTCGCCGGCGGCGTGGGGGTCACCACGGTCGCGGGCCGGGGAGCCCATGCCGTTGCCCATCCCCGCCTGGTGGGTCGCGCGCCACTCGACTTCTCGCTGTACCTCAACCGGCGGCCGGGACTGCTCACCGCGGGCCGTCCCGACCTCGTCCATGCTCATGGTGGCCCCGGTGGTGTGTTGCTGCTCCGGCGTCCCGCCGTTCCCCTCATCTACACGGCCCATCACACCTACCGCCAGGCCTACGCCCGAACCCGGCCGCAGCGGCTGCTGTCACTGGCCGAGCGCCGTTCCTACGCCCTGGCCTCGATGGTGCTGCCGGTCTCGACCTCCACCGCGGAGGCGGTACGGGCGCTGGGCATCCCCGCGTCCCGCATCGAGGTTGTACCTCCCGGGGTGGAGGTGCCGCCGGTCGTGGAGGAGACCCGCCGCGACCCCGGCCGGCTCCTCTTCGCCGGTCGCCTGGAGCCGGAGAAGGGGGTGCTCGACGCCCTCGAGGTGATGAGCGCACTGACCCGCGACAACCCCGCGGTCTCCGGGGCCGTCGTCGGCACCGGCAGCCTGGAGGGAGCGATCAAGGCCGTGGCGGCGGGGCTGGACCGGGTCCAGGTGCTCGGCTCCGTCGATGACGCCACGCTCGCCGACCAGTACGCCAGGGCGTCGATTGTGCTCATGCCCTCGCGCTATGAGGGCCTCGGCCTGGTCGCCCTCGAGGGCATGGCCCGCGGCGCGGCGGTGGCCGGTTATGACGTTGACGGCCTCCGCGGCGTGGTGGCGGGCAGCGGCGGAGGCCTCCTGGTGGCCCCCGGCGACACCGCCGCCCTGCGCGAGGCCTGCGCAAGCCTTCTTGGCGACGGCGACCGTCGCCGGGAGATGGGCGCCCGGGGCCGGGCCCACGTGCTGGCCCATCACTCCTGGGCGGCGACGGTGTCACGGCTCGTCCAGATCTACCAGGCCGTGACCGGGTCCATGGCCGTGTCCCCCGAGAGACCGTCGGTAGACTGAGAGCCGTGCCCGACCTTCAGCTCGTCACCCCCTTCGCGCCCGCGGGCGATCAGCCCGGGGCAATCGAGTCGCTGGTGCGCAGCATCAGCGCGGACACCCGCGAGCAGGTCCTCGTCGGGGTCACCGGTTCCGGAAAGACCTTCACCTGCGCCGAGGTGATCGCCCGGCTCGGTCGCCCCACCCTGGTGCTCTCTCCCAACAAGACCCTGGCCGCGCAGCTGTGGGCGGAGTTCCGGGAGTTCTTTCCCCGCAACGCCGTCGAGTACTTCGTCTCCTATTACGACTACTACCAGCCGGAGGCGTACATCCCCCGTACCGACACCTATATCGAGAAGGACTCCTCTCGGAACGAGGAGATCGACCGCCTGCGCAACAGTGCCACCCGGGCGCTGCTCACCCGCCGGGACGTCATCGTGGTGGCCTCGATATCCTGCATCTACGGCATCGGATCCCCGGAGAACTACCTCGGCGAGTCGGTGACCGTGAGGGTGGGGGAGTCCTGGCGGCGCGACATCCTCCTCCGCAAGCTCGCCGACCTCCAGTACCAGCGCAACGACATGGATTTCGGCCGCTCGCGATTCCGTGTTCGGGGTGACGTGCTCGACGTGCAGCCCGCCTATGAGGAGATCGCCACCCGCGTCGAGTTCTTCGGCGACGAGATCGAGAGCATCCGGGAGTTCGATCCTCTCACCGGCGAGATCCTGGCCCGCCGCGAGGAGTTCTCCATCTTCCCCGCGTCGCACTATGTCACCCCGCAGGAACAGATGTCCCGCGCGCTCGAGCGAATCTCCGCCGAGCTCACCGAGCGGGTTGCCGAGCTGGAGTCGCGCGGCCGGCTTCTCGAGGCCCAGCGCCTCAGCCAGCGCACCAACTTCGACATGGAGATGATGCGCGAGACGGGCACCTGTGCCGGCGTCGAGAACTACTCCCGCCACCTCAGCGGCCGCGCCGAGGGGGAGCGCCCGCACTGCCTGCTGGACTACCTACCCGAGGACGCCCTGGTGGTCGTCGACGAGTCCCATGTGGCCGTGCCGCAGATTGGTGGCATGTACGGCGGCGACCGCTCTCGGAAGATCCCCCTGGTGGAGTACGGCTTCCGCCTGCCGTCGGCTCTCGACAACCGCCCGCTCACCTTTGCCGAATGGGACGCGATGGTTGGGCAGGTCGTCTATGTCAGCGCCACCCCCGGTCCCTACGAGGAGGAGCACGCCACCGCCATGGTGGAGCAGATCATCCGGCCCACCGGCCTGGTCGATCCCACCCTCGAGGTCCGCCCGAGCGAGGGCCAGATCGACGACCTTCTCAGCCAGATCCGCCGTCGTGTCGAGCGCCGGGAGCGCTGCCTGATCACCACGCTCACCAAGCGCATGGCCGAGGATTTGACCGATTACCTGCGCGAGACCGGTATCGCCGTCCGCTATCTGCACAGCGACATCGACACCATGGAGCGGGTGGAGATCATCCGCGACCTCCGGTTGGGGGTATTCGACGTGCTGGTCGGTATCAACCTTCTCCGGGAGGGGCTGGACCTCCCCGAGGTGTCGTTCATCGGCATCCTGGACGCCGACAAGGAGGGCTACCTTCGCGGCTACCGCTCGCTGATCCAGACCATCGGCCGGGCGGCCCGCAACGTCTTCGGGCATGTGGTCATGTACGCGGACCGCACATCGGATGCCATGAGCCGCGCCATGGAGGAGACGGAGCGCCGTCGTGCCATCCAGATGGCACACAACGAGAAGATGGGAATCACCCCCCAGACCATCGTCAAGGCGGTGTATCAGCTGGAGACGCACCGGGGCGAGGTGAGCACCCGGGCCGCCGCCTTCCAGGAGTCCGCGGGTCTGCCCGCCGACGAGCTGCTGCGGCTTGCCAAGGAGGTGGAGCGTGAGATGAAGCGCGCCGCCGGCGACCTCGAGTTCGAGCGCGCCGCGGAGCTCCGAGACCGCCTTGTCGAGCTCCGCCACATGCGCGAGGGATCCCCCCTGACACCGTCCTCGACGGAGGGCACGCGGGGAGCCAGGCCTAACGGGCGGGGAGACACTGCGCCGGGACAGCGCTCCAACGTCCCACGGCGAGGGGCCACTCGATCGCGGGCAGGATCACGATGACGCAGCCGGTCGTCGGCGGCCATGGTGTGTGCCTGTGCCGTGTCGGCGCTGGTAGGCAGCCGGCCGCCGGCAGGGACGTCGGTCGGCCGCGGCGACGATGCCTGCTCGTGCCGGCGCCGGTGGGCTGCCGCTCGCCCGCGGCCATGCTGTGTGGTCTCCCGTGCCGGCGCCAGTAGGCAGCCGATCATCGGCGGGGACCCGCGCGGTGGCCCGAGTCCAGTTCGCCTGTTCGGCTTGCGGTGGCATCTCCCCCAAGTGGGAGGGGCGATGCCCCGCGTGCGCCGAATGGAACACGCTGGTGGAGGAGGTGGAGAGGCCCCCCCACAGGCGCCAGTCCGTGGCCTCCCCGGCGGTCGCGGTTACCGCGATGGACGCTGTGGCCGGCGCGGAGGCCGAGCGGCGCCCGAGTGGTATCGGGGAGCTCGACCGGGTGCTCGGCGGCGGCGTCGTCGGCGGGTCGCTCATCCTGTTGGGGGGCGATCCGGGCATCGGCAAGTCGACACTGGCCCTACAGCTCGCTCATTGCCACGCCTCGGCCGCGCTGACGCCGACCGTGGGGGCCGCCATGCCGGATGCCCGGCAGGGTGCGCCGCCGCTGGTCGATCCCATGGCGGATGCCCGGCAGGGTGCGCCGGCCGGTGTCGCCCTCTACTGTGCCGGCGAGGAGTCCGCCGCGCAGCTCGGCATGCGGGCGCGCCGGCTGGGCTGTGCCTCAGCGACGGTGAGCGTGCTCACCGAGACCGACCTGGATACCGTTGTCGCGACCATCACCGCCGTGCGTCCCGCCATCGCGGTCGTCGACTCCATACAGACGGTCCATGACGACGGCGTGCCGGGCAGCCCCGGCAGCCCCACCCAGGTCCGTGAGGCCGTGTCGCGGCTGCTCGCCTGCGCCAAGTCCACCGGCGTTCCCATCGTGCTCGTCGGCCACGTCACCAAGGAGGGCGCCATCGCCGGTCCACGGACCCTCGAGCACATGGTCGACGTCGTCCTCTACCTGGAGGGTGATCGCCACGGTGAGGTTCGCCTGCTCCGCGGCATCAAGAACCGCTTCGGGTCCACCGGCGAGCTCGGCCTGTTCGCCCTCACCGAGGGCGGCATGATCGAGGTGAGCGCTCCCGGCCGGGCCTTCCTCGACGAGGCCTCCCTGGGGGTCTCGGGCAGCGCGCTGACGGTCACCTGCGAGGGGTCGCGTGCTCTCGTGGTCGAGGTTCAGGCGTTGACCACGGCCTCCGCTTTCACGCAGCCTCGGCGCACTGCCTCAGGCTTCGATCTGGGCCGCCTTCATCTTCTCCTCGCGGTGCTGGAGAAGCGGGCCGGCCTCTCCTTCGCAAAGCATGACGCCTACGTCAACGCCGTCGGAGGCGTCCGGCTGAGCGAGCCGGCAGTCGACCTGGCCGTGGCACTGGCCATCGCAGGGTCGGCGCGCAACCGAACCCTGCCGAAGGGGATCGTCATCCTCGGCGAGGTCGGTCTCGCCGGGGAGATTCGCCGTGTCCGTCGCCTGGAGAGCCGTCTGGCGGAGGCGGGTGCCCTGGGCATGGCGGAAGCAATCATTCCCGCCGGTCATCACGCAGCGCTGCCCCCCGGTATGACCTGCCGGCGGTTCGCCACCCTCAGGGAGGCCGTGGGCATCCTCGGCTGACGCGCCCGTCGCAGAGGGGTCGCGGCTTCGATCGGGCGGCGCGAGGTGTGGTTCAATCGCTGAATGTCGGATCATGAGGCCGCCAGGATCCGGCGGGTGCGCCGGATTGCCCGTCTCGCCGGCGCCGTTGTCGGGATGGTCGCCGGTGTGCTCTACGGCACCTACATCGTGGCCCACTCCAATGGCCTGCTGACGGAGAATCGTGCGGTCGCCCTGGCCGCGGTCCTTGCTGCGGGCGCGGCCGCCGCCTCGGCTCTGGCGCTGGCTCTGCCCCTGGTCACCATCGATCCCTACGTGTGGCTGCGTGATGCCCTGGAGCGCGCTCCTGCCGCCGAGGTGGCGGGGGCGGTGGCCGGTCTGGGCGTCGCCCTCATGATCTCGGCGCTGGTGGCGGTACTCCTCGGGGGGGTCCCTTGGGGGCTGGGTGCCGTCATCTCCCTGGGCCTGGCCTGCGCCCTCGTCAACGTGGGCGTGGGGGTCGGCCGGCGCCGTGGCCTCGCCTTCGCCGCGCTGGCGCTTCAACGATCGCGGGTCGCTGTTGCGCAACCGGTCGAGCAGGGGGCCGCCACCCATCCGGACCTCCAGGAGGGGCTTCCCATCCTGGTCGACACCAGCGCCCTCATCGACGGCCGGGTCGTCGACGTGGCCCGAACCGGGTTCATACAGGGGCGGCTGCTGATCCCCCGCTTCGTCCTCGAGGAGCTCCAGCGGGTGGCAGACTCCTCGAGCGAGGTGCGCCGCGCCCGGGGGCGCCGGGGCCTCGAGGTGGTCGGCCTGCTGCGACGCGGCGAGGATGCCGCGTGCGAGGTGATCGAGGGGGACCCTGACACCGGCGATGACGTCGACCGGCGGCTTGTGAGCTGCTCCCTCAGGCGGACTGCCGCCCTGATGACCGTCGACTACAACCTCGATCGCGTCGCCCGCCTCGCCGGGGTGCGGGTGCTCAACCTCAACGACCTGGCCGTGTCCCTCAAGCCCGCTGTCAGCGCCGGTGAGACGCTCACGGTCGTCATCCTCAAGGATGGCCGGGAGGCTGGGCAGGGGATCGGCTACCTGGACGATGGCACCATGGTGATCGTTGAGAACGGGCGGGCCCGACGAGGAGAATCCGTGGCGGTCACGGTCAGCAGCGTGCTCCAGACATCATCGGGACGAATGGTGTTCGCAGCCGCGGGGGATGAGGATGCCCACCCGGCCGATTCTCACCGTCAGGTCTCACCCCCCTCCGCGGCGGCCAGACACTGAGCGCCGGAATCGTCCTTCCGGCGTATGGCCGGAGCGACAGGATGGGGGAGGAGAAGCTCTGGGCGCGGGTTTCGGGCCGCACCGTTTTGCAGCTGACGCTGGCCGCCGTCCGGGCCGCCTCCGTTTTCGATTCGGTGGTTGTGGTGGCATCCAGGGATCGCTGGCGGGACGTCACCGAGCTGGCCCGGCTCGAGGGACTCTGTGGGGTCAACGTCGTCGAGGGCGGCGAGCGCCGGCAGGACTCCGTGCGGATGGGGCTCGCCGTGTGCCACGACCTCGATCACGTTTGCGTCCATGACGCCGCCCGGCCGCTCTGTCCGCCCCGGCTTTTCCGTGACGTTCTCGAGGCAGCCCGCCACCACGGCGCCGCGACCGCCGCGGTGGGTCAGGTGGACACCATCAAGCGGGTGCACGACGGCGTGGTGCTGGAGACCCCGGAGCGCAGCTCCCTCGTCGCGGTGCAGACGCCGCAGGCCTTCGAGACGTCACTGATCATTGCCGCTCACGACATCGCCCGCGAGGAGGGCTTCACCGCCGATGACGACTGCACCCTGGTCGAACGCATCGGTCACAGCGTCCGGATCGTCGCCGGCGAGCAGCGGAACTTCAAGGTGACCCGCCCACTCGACCTGATCATCCTCCGGCACCTGGTGGGGAGGTCGCGGTCGCACAGCGGCAGCAGGTCACGCGACCGGCCCCGCTGACATGCGCATCGGTCACGGGGTGGATGCTCATCGCCTGGGGGAGGGCCGGCCCCTGATGATGGGCGGCATCCACATCCCGTACAAGCGCGGACTGCTCGGTCACTCCGACGGTGATGTGGTAGCCCACGCCCTGGGCGCGGCATTGCTGGGCGGGGCCGGGCTGGGCGACCTCGGCCGCCACTTCCCGTCCGGCGAGCCTCAGTGGAGCGACATGTCCGGCCGTGATCTCCTGGCCCAGGTGGCCGGCTGGCTGGCAGAGGCATCGTTGTGCATCGAGTCCGCCCAGGTGGTCGCCATCGCACAGGAGCCCCGCCTGGCTCCCCATCTCGAGGCCATGGCCACGGCGGTCGCGGCAGCGTTGGGTGCTCCCCGTGGAACCGTGGCGATCACTGCCACCACCGTGGACGGCCTCGGGTTCACGGGTCGTGGAGAGGGAATCGCCGCCTCGGCCGTGGCCCTGCTAGCCTCTCTATCCTGAGCCC